>JBEDHB010000006.1:0-18431 GCA_041174325.1 Pseudomonadota bacterium | reverse complement strand
GTGCACTATTAGAAATGCATCGGCAGATTCGGGAGGGGTTAACCGATAAGCGCTATCGTTTAATTGCCCATGGAGCAATGGATGCAATCACCGGTACTAAGCAGCTAAAGTTTCCCTTGTTGAAATCTCTACTGGAGAACGGTGAGCGTCGGGTTCGGGTGGATCCCAAAGGTCAGGCAAGTCACACTAATATTCGGGTTACGGAGATTGTTCAACGCGACAGCGCGAGCTTTACATTGGTTGAGGCGCAGCTAAAAACAGGGCGCACCCATCAAATTCGGGTGCATTTACAAAAAATTGGACACCCAATATTGGGCGACGATAAATATGGATTGGAATCTGGCGACAAGCAGTTGAAGGTTAAGCAACTTTTTCTTCATGCGCATCTCGCAGTCTTTTCGCATCCTAAAACGTTGGAGAAAATACGCATTGAAACCGATCTGCCAAAACGGTTTCATGATTTTCTCGCACAATGGGATAGCCGCTTCTTGGCTAAAACGCTACAACCGAAAGAGATCGATTGAAAACAAACGAACGTCGCTATGAATTAATCGTGTGGGATTGGGATGGCACGATTATGGATTCCACTCCAACAATTGTTCATTGCATTCAGCAAGCCTGCCGAGATCTTGATTTTCCGGTACCCGAGGACTCAATTGCGAGTTATGTGATTGGTTTGGGGATTCATGATTCACTGCGGCGCGTGGTGCCGACCATCGATCCTAAGCATTTTCCGACTCTGGTTGATCGCTTTCGTTATCACTATTTAGCAAAAGATCATGAGTTGCATCTTTTTGGGGGCATGCGCGACTTGCTCAAGAACTTAAAGACCCAGGGTTTTATGTTGGGAGTGGCCACCGGTAAGCCCAGACGCGGGCTCGATCGATCATTACGCCATCACGAGTTAGAACATCTATTTCATGACACGCGAACCGCAGATGAGTCCTTCGCCAAACCCCACCCAGGCATGTTGATGGACTTATCGGATCGTCTTGGGGTCCCAGTGCGCAAGATGTTGATGATTGGGGATACGACGCACGATCTTCAAATGGCCGAAGCGGCTGGAGTTGATGCTATCGCAGTTACTTATGGCGCTCACCCAGCCGATGCATTGCGGTCTGCAAATTCTTTGGCTTGCTTTGATAATGTAGAGGTTTTAGGAAATTGGTTGATGCAGAATTTGCATCAACCATCCCAAGATCCTACCGAATTAAGCAAAGCGAGCTAAGTGTATGAATCAAAATCCTGAGTCATCCAATTCAAATGCGCAATGGGAGCGCAGTGCTCTCGAGCATTTATTACTTGAGAACTTAAAAGAAAATCGGAAGGCTAGGCGTTGGCGAGCCATTCTTCGAATCTTGACCTTGGTTGTTTTGGTGGGCCTGATCACGCAAATCTTTGATATTGGGTTGCCAGGTAGCGGCGGCAGTGGCAAACATACCGCACTCGTTAGTATTGAAGGCGAGATCTCACCCAATTCGATCGCAAATGCATTGGATATTAATTCAGCGTTGAGCGCCGCATTTGAAAGCAAAGAGGCTGCCGGGGTAATACTCCGTATCAATAGTCCGGGCGGCTCTCCTGTGCAAGCTGGCATGATTAATGATGAGATCAAACGTTTGCGCGGCCTGTATCCCGACAAACCTTTTTATGTTGTAGTCGAAGATGTTTGTGCTTCCGGTGGATACTATGTGGCAGTGGCCGGAGATAAGATTTTGGTGGATAAAGCCAGTATTGTTGGCTCGATTGGAGTCGTGATGGGTGGCTTTGGATTTACCGGGCTCATGGAGAAAATGGGCATCTCGCGCCGCTTGATTACTGCTGGCTCGGACAAGGGCATGCTCGATCCCTTTTCAAAAGAAAATCCCAAGCAAGTCGAGATGGTTAAAAAAATGCTCGATGAAATCCATGAGCAATTTATCATTGTGGTGAAAGAAGGTCGTGGCGAGCGCTTAAAGAATGACCCGGATATTTTCTCAGGCCGTGTATGGAATGGGGAACAAGCGGTTCAGTTGGGATTGGTCGATGGCTATGGGACGGTTGATTCTGTCGCGCGTGACCTTTTAAAAACACCCGATGTGGTGGAGTACACCTTAAAAGAGAATTTTGCTGAGCGTGTTGCGAAGCGCTTTGGAGCTGAGACAGGTGCTGCGATTAGCAAAGCCTTAACGCGAAGCGGAGAGATGCGCTAAGCCAGTATTAAAAAAATAGCCGGTCTATTTTTGACGAGCTCGGAGAGGGCTTCTGGTTTGCTATATCGCTTCCGCCAAGACTCAATTGACTCTGTCCACACCCATTCACTACTTAGTGTTAAATCAATTGCTACGCAGAGTCGAGTTTGGGGGGATAGCGAACTTAAGCAGCTTTGTAGCATTGCGCTGTTTCGATAGGGCGTTTCAATCCAAAGTTGGGTCTCGCGATGACGTTTAGAGGTTTCCTCTAACTCTTTTAACTTTTTTGAGCGCTCACTAGTATCGACCGGAAGATATCCGTTGAATCGAAAGAGTTGACCATTGAGTCCGCTTGCCATGAGCCCCAGCAGGATCGAGCTGGGACCTACTAAGGGCTTCACTTTGACCCCCCATTGATGAGCGACTTGGACAATCTCTGCACCAGGATCAGCAACTCCTGGAACACCTGCTTCTGACAATAGGCCCACATCGTGCCCCGCCTGAAGTGGAGCAAGTAATTCTTGCGGCTTAAGACTCAAGGCATGTTTGCGGCCTGGACCGCGCCACTCTTGCATGACCATGTCTTGCAATGAATGATGGAGAGGCTCGATTTCATGCACGGCATTTAAAAACGCACGACTCGTTTTCGCATCTTCCACAATCCAATACTTGATTTTGGCAATCAGTCTAAGGTTCTCAACAGGCATTACATGAGGGAGTTGCGCAACCCGATTATCGCTACCTAAGGTATTGGGGACTAAATACAGGCTGCCAATTTGCATGCTATTAAGGTTGGTGTGAAGGGGGAACGGATACACCCGCTTCATAAAATAAGCTGGTCAGGGCAATTAAAGGCAAGCCAATGAGTGCGGTTGGATCTTCGCTCTCAATTTTCTCGAGCAGAATAATTCCCATACCTTCTGATTTAGCGCTACCAGCACAGTCATAGGGTTGCTCAATGCGTAGATAGTGCTCTAAAACCTGCTCAGGTAGGTTGCGAAATTGAACAGTGGTTGGGACATGAATTGTTTGGCAAAAATTCGGACCGATCAGGCAAAGCGATGTATGAAAAACAACCGCTTGTCCCTGCATTTGTTTGAGTTGGGCTAAGGCGGCCACGTGTGCACCCGGCTTACCAATGATGTGACCATTTAAATCGGCGCTTTGATCGGAGCCAATCACCCAAGCGTTCGGATGCAAGGATGCGATCGCCTGTGCTTTTGCTTGTGCTAAACGAAGCGTGAGATTTTTTGGGGTCTCACCTGGTAGTGGGGATTCGTCCAGGTTGGGTGCAATCGCCACAAATGGCACCCCAAGTCTTTGAAGCAGCTGTTGTCGATAAGGCGAGCTTGAGGCGAGAATCAGGGTGGGGGCCGACGGCATGAATGATTAACTAAATGATGTTTGATAATGTTAATTGTTTGAATGGATTGCAAATCGTTGACCGGATGACACAGAACTCGCTTTACCCAATTCAGTCTTTAGCAATCAATCCCAGTTCCTTGCTGCGAGTTGATATGTTAGCGCCTGTCTCTTACCAAGGCGAGGGATTTATCCAGCTTGCCGATTTTCCAAGACTTTCAGCGGAGTCAGCCTCTGTGAGTCCGGGGGATGGATTTGATTGCCAAATTGTTGGTTGGCATCGCGACGATCGGCCGTTCATGGAGGTAAAGATTCGGGGGCGGATGGCGATTGCCTGTCAACGGTGTTTGGACCCCCTGGGATTAGAGCTGGAAATACAAAAGACCTACGTTTTTTTAAGAACGGAAGGGGAGGCAGATCAATTCCCGATGGATCGAGATGACGAGGAGGCGATGGTTGCCTCAACCCACTTTAATTTGCTTGAAGCAATTGAAGATGAGATCTTGCTAGCACTCCCTCACGCCCCCAAACACCCGGTCGGCGAGTGCCAATTGCGGCAAGTGGAGACAGACTTGGAAAAGCCTAATCCCTTTAAGGTACTGAAAAACCTCAAGAAATAGTCATCATTTTGACTTCAAATGCGGGTTTTTACCACTTTCTATGCTAGAATCACGTCTTGCTAAGGAGTTCATTATGGCCGTCCAACAGAATAAAAAGTCCCCTTCGAAACGTGGCATGCATCGTGCTCACGATTTTTTGACTGCACCCGCAATCGCAGTAGAGTCCACCACCGGTGAGGCCCATTTGCGCCACCACGTATCCCCTAATGGCTACTACCGTGGTCGTAAAGTCGTTAAAACGAAGAACGACTAATTCCTCATTGTTTGATCGAAGCGGCTCAGGCCGCTTTTTTCTTAAACACAATCGACGTTTTATACACATTCAATGAGTATCACTCTGGCAGTCGATGCTATGGGCGGGGATTTTGGAGTAGAAGTCACTATCCCAGCCTGCTGCGATTTTCTGCAAGATCATCCCGACAGCACGATTGTTGCAATTGGGGATGCCCAAGCGATTGAACGGTCGATTCGCAAATGCAATCCAAATTTATTGAACCGCTTTCAGATTCTCAGTGCCTCTGAAATCGTATTGATGGATGATCCTATTGAGATTGCTTTGCGTCGTAAGAAAGACTCATCCATGCGTGTTGCCATAGAGCAGGTGCGCGATGGTAAGGCTGATGCTGTCATTTCTGCGGGTAATACGGGTGCGCTGATGGCAATCTCCCGCTATATCTTAAAGACCTTGGATGGAATTGATCGACCGGCAATTGCAACTGCCATACCGAATGAGTTAGGAAAGGGCACTACCGTGCTTGATCTTGGAGCAAATGCCGATTGTGAGCCAATTCACCTTTTACAATTTGCGCAAATGGCTGATGTGATGCTGCGGGTGGTCAATGGCAATCCCAAGCCCTCCATCGGCCTACTGAATATTGGCGAAGAGGTCATTAAAGGCAATGAGGTGGTGAAACAAACTGCGGAACTGTTGCGCCAAAGCCAATTGCATTTTTATGGCAACGTTGAAGGGAACGATATCTTTAAAGGAACTACGGATGTCGTGGTTTGCGATGGCTTCGTTGGCAATGTTGTTTTAAAAGCCAGTGAAGGCTTGGCGAAAATGATGAGCGGTATGATCCGTGAAGAATTTAATCGATCCATCTTAACCAAATTAATGGGCCTAGCCGCCTTATTGCCGTTAAAAAGAGTGCGTCAACGGGTCGATCATCGTCGCTACAACGGTGCGGTTCTGTTGGGTCTCAAGGGTTGTGTGATCAAGAGCCATGGCTCTGCCGATCGCTTTGCGTTTAAGGTATCGCTTGAGCGTGCATACGATGCTGCCAAGAATCGTATGGTCGAGAAAATTGCCGAGTCATTTACGTTGAGGTCTGCATGAGTATGGGTCGATTTGCTCGGATTGCAGGTACTGGTAGTTACCTGCCCGCATTAAGGTTGAGTAATCAAGATTTGGTTGACCGTTTGGCCAAAGAGGGTGTTGAGACCAGCGATGATTGGATTAAAACTCGGAGCGGCATTTCAGCTAGGCATTTTGCCGCCCCCGATGAGTTAACCAGCGATTTGGCGGTCAAGGCAGCGCAGGTCGCGATTATGGAAGCGCAATGGAATGCTGACGACATTGAGTTAATCATCTTGGCGACATCAACCCCCGATCACCTGGGTGGTTTTCCAAGTACCGCATGCGTGATTCAGGATAAATTAGGCCTAACGAATGGCTGTGCTGCGTTTGATGTGCAGGCGGTCTGTGCGGGATTCTCTTATGCCTTGAGCACAGCAGATGCATTTATTCGGTCTGGGATGTATCAAAAGATTTTAGTGATTGGAGCTGAAGTATTCTCTCGGATCCTGGACTTCAAGGACCGTGGTACCTGCGTTCTGTTTGGTGATGGCGCGGGTGCTGTAGCGCTCGAGGCCTCCGATCAGGCCGGAATCTTAGCGAGTGCCTTGCATGCGGACGGTAGTCAACGTGACATCCTGTGTGTGCCAGGGCGAGCAACGTGTGGGGGGATTGAGGGTGCCCCCTTTTTGCGCATGGATGGCCAAGCCGTCTTTAAATTAGCGGTTAAGGTGCTTGAACAGGTCGCCCATGAGGTTTTGAAAAAGGCGAATATGCAGCCTGAGCAAATTGATTGGCTCGTTCCACACCAAGCTAATATTCGAATTATGGAAGGAACGGCTCGCAAAATGGGAATGTCTATGGATCGAGTGATTGTCACGGTGAATGAGCATGGTAATACGTCCGCGGCGTCCATTCCCTTGGCGCTTGATCATGGCATTCGATCGGGTCAAATTAAGCGTGGCCAACATATCCTGCTCGAGGGCGTGGGTGGTGGTTTCGCTTGGGGCGCCGTGGTGTTGCGATATTGATAAGAAAAAATTGATATGACATTTGCATTTGTATTTCCAGGTCAGGGCTCACAATCGGTGGGGATGCTCAACTCGTTGGCGTCGCGTACCGAAGTTCATGCCACGCTCCAAGAAGCATCCGATGCGCTAGGTGAGAACATTGGTAAGTTAATTGCAGAGGGACCTGCCGAAGCGTTGGCCTTAACCACGAACACCCAGCCCGTCATGCTGACCGCTGGCGTAGCCTGTTATCGAGCCTGGTTGGCTTCTGGTGGACCCAAGCCTAGTGTGGTTGCAGGCCACAGTTTGGGGGAGTATTCAGCATTGGTTGCTGCAGGAGTGATTCGTTTTAAAGATGCCTTACCTTTGGTGCGATTTCGGGCACAAGCGATGCAAACTGCGGTGCCAGTTGGCACGGGTGGTATGGCTGCAATTTTGGGACTTGATGACCAGCAAGTGATCGAGGTTTGTGCGCTTGCAAGCCGCGAGTCTGGAAAAGTCGTTGAGGCTGTTAATTTCAATGCCCCAGGCCAAATTGTGATTGCTGGTGCAACCGAGGCGGTGACTAAGGCGTGTGAGCTACTCAAAGCAGCAGGTGCAAAGCGTGCTCTGCCGCTTCCAGTATCTGCCCCGTTTCATTCTTCGCTCCTGCAGCCTGCATCCGAGAAGCTCAAGACCTATTTGGAGGGTATCGAATTTCATGCCCCCTGTGTCCCAGTTATCAATAATGTTGATGTTTCGACTCTGGAGAGCCCAGAGCAAATCAAAGATGCCTTAGTTCGTCAAGCGGCTAAGCCGGTGCGTTGGCAAGAGACCATTCGTGCCATGGCTGATCGTGGGGTGACCCGGGTTGTGGAGTGTGGCCCCGGCAAAGTATTAGCCGGATTGACTAAACGCATTGATGATCGACTTCAAGGAATGGCGATTACCGATGAGTCCAGTTTGATGGATGCATTGCAACAAATAAAAACCTAATTTGAGCTCAAGACCCGTATGAACCTAGACTTAAATAATCAAGTGGCGTTAGTAACTGGTGCGTCTCGCGGTATTGGACAGGCAATCGCCGATGAATTGGCATCTTGTGGTGCAATCGTGATCGGTACCGCAACCTCAGAGTCGGGAGCAAATGCCATCTCCGAGCGATTGAGTGCTCATAAAGGGGTTGGCAAGGTCTTGAATGTAACCCAAGGAGCTGCTTGCGAAGGAATGATTGAGGATATCGTCAAGCAATTTGGTCGCATTGATATTTTGGTCAATAACGCAGGGATTACCAAGGATCAATTGGCGATGCGTATGAAAGAGGATGAGTGGTCAGACGTGATCGCCACTAATTTAAGTTCTGTATTTAAGTTATCTCAGGCCGTCTTACGACCCATGATGAAGGCACGATCTGGCCGGATCATTAATATCACCTCGATTGTCGGTCACATGGGCAATGCCGGTCAGGCAAATTATGCAGCCGCTAAAGCAGGAGTCGCAGGTATGACGCGGGCCTTAGCGCGCGAGATTGGTAGCCGAAATATCACGGTCAATTGTGTGGCCCCTGGTTTTATTGATACGGATATGACCCGTGCTTTAAGCGAGGATCAGCAAAATAGCCTCAAGGCCAATATTCCGTTAGCGCGCTTAGGCACCCCCGAGGACGTTGCTCAGGCGGTCGCCTTCTTAGCTTCGCCAGCGGCAGCCTACATTACTGGAAATACCTTGCATGTCAATGGTGGCCTATATCTGGCTTGAGTCTCCCGTCAAATGATCGGTCCTGCAAACAAACTGATAAAATCCTGTAATTCGTTTTAACAAGTCCCGGAGGGAATGAATGGACAACATCGAACAACGCGTTAAGAAAATTGTGGCTGAGCAGTTGGGCGTGCCAGAAGCAGACATCAAAAATGAGTCTTCTTTTGTGAACGACCTTGGCGCAGACTCTCTTGACACAGTTGAATTGGTAATGGCTTTAGAAGATGAGTTTGGTATCGAGATACCAGATGAAGAGGCCGAAAAAATTACCACTGTACAGCTTGCGATTGATTTCGCAAAAACGAAAGCTGGACAGGCTTAATTCTTATCTAGGCTAAGCCGTGCCCGCATCAAATCAACCACGTCGCGTGGTGGTCACTGGCTTAGGTCTGGTTTCACCAGTTGGCAACTCAGTTGCAACCGCATGGGATAACCTGATTGCGGGTAGATCTGGTATTGCCACCGTCACTAAGTTTGACCACTCAGCGCTGAGTGTGCATTTCGCTGGTGAGGTCAAAGATTTCAATGTCGAGGAGTACATCTCTGCTAAAGAAGCTCGGCATATGGACACCTTTATCCATTATGGAATCGCTGCGGGTGCCCAAGCCATTAAAGACAGCGGCCTTGAGGTAGCCGATCAAAATTCCGAGCGAATTGGTGTGTTGGTTGGCTCAGGAATTGGTGGTTTACCGATGATTGAGGATACCAATGCGGAGTTACTATCGCGTGGCCCGCGTCGTATCTCCCCGTTTTTTGTGCCAGGCTCGATCATTAATATGATCTCCGGGCATTTAAGCATCCTTTTTAATCTGAAGGGTCCAAATATCGCAGCGGTTACCGCTTGCACCACTGGGTTGCACAGCATTGGTCTAGCTGCTCGTTTGATTCAGTACGGCGATGCGGATGTCATGATTGCTGGTGGAGCTGAATCAACGATCTCTGCCTTGGGAATCGGCGGATTTGCTGCTGCCCGAGCATTGTCAACTCGTAATGATGATCCTGCAACTGCTTCGCGCCCTTGGGATAAAGACCGGGATGGGTTTGTTTTGGGTGAGGGTGCTGGTGTAATGGTGCTTGAAGAGTATGAGCATGCGAAGGCGCGTGGCGCCAAAATTTATGCGGAGTTATGTGGTTTTGGAATGAGCGGTGATGCCTATCATATGACCGCACCAAATATGGATGGCCCACGCCGTTGCATGGTCAATGCAATGCGCGATGCGGGGATTACGGCAGAGCAGATTCAGTATGTGAACGCGCATGGCACATCAACACCCTTAGGCGATAAGAATGAAACCGATGCCATCAAGGCGGCTTTAGGTGATCATGCAAAAAAAGTGGTGGTGAATTCCACGAAGTCGATGACAGGGCATTTATTGGGCGGCGCTGGCGGCCTTGAATCGGTCTTTACAGTTCTTGCATTGCACCATCAAAAATCACCGCCAACCATCAATATCTTCAATCAAGACCCTGAATGCGATCTTGATTACTGCGCTAATACCGCTAGGGATCTCAAAATTGATTACGCCGTTAAAAACAATTTTGGATTTGGGGGCACCAACGGTACCTTGATATTTGGGAAAAAGCCCTAATATTGTCAGTATTGCAACTAATGGGTTGAGCGTGGCTCAATTTCGTATGAAAAAAATTCTATGCGTTGTTTTTTCGGTATTTATCTGGGGAGTTCTGTCGTTTACACCGACGGTTTCTGCTCAGACAAATAGTCAGCCTCCACGGGTCGCGATTCCTGACTTTGTGGAATTGGTTGAAAAAGCCAGTCCAGCAGTCGTTAATATTCGCACCACTGAGAGACTATCCAACCAACAAGCGCAAGGTTCTGCTCCGGGCATACCCGATGAGCAGGCTGAATTCTTTCGCCGCTTTTTTGGAGTCCCGCTTCCAGGAGCGCCCAACACACCTAGAGGCCAAGGCAATCGGCGAGGCCAGCCCGAAGAAATTGAGCGTGGCGTCGGTTCGGGTTTCATTATTGATTCCAGTGGGATTGTGATGACCAATGCGCACGTGGTTGAAGGTGCAACCACGATTTATGTCACCTTAACGGATAAGCGTGAGTTCAAGGCAAAACTACTTGGTGCGGACAAACGCACTGATTTAGCGGTTTTAAAGATCGATGCCACGGGGCTGCCAAGACTTCCCTTGGGGGATTCCTCAAAGGTGAAGGTGGGTGAGTGGGTTGTGGCGATTGGCTCCCCCTTTGGCCTAGAAAATACGGTGACTGCGGGGATTGTGTCGGCTAAAAGCCGTGACACCGGAGACTACTTGCCATTCATTCAAACCGATGTTGCTGTTAATCCTGGTAACTCCGGTGGGCCATTGCTCAATACTGCAGGCCAAGTGATTGGGATTAATTCTCAAATCTTTAGTCGTTCGGGTGGCTATATGGGAATTTCATTTGCGATTCCAATTGACGAAGCCATTCGGGTCGCAGATCAGTTGAGAACCACGGGCCGCTTGGTACGGGGCCGAATTGGTGTAGCGATTGGTGAGATTAATAAAGATGTGGCCGAAAGTCTTGGTTTGGGTAAACCCCGCGGTGCTTTCGTACGAAATGCAGAACCAGGTGCCCCAGCTGCTAAGGGCGGCATTGAGGCTGGAGATGTTATTTTGAGCTTTAATGGCCGCGATATTAATAAGTCTACCGATCTACCTCGTATTGTTGGAGAAACTAAACCAGGAACTTCGGCAACCGTGCGCGTTTGGCGCAAAGGAGCAACCCGCGATCTAACGGTAGTGGTTGCGGATGCGGAGCCTGATAAAGCGGTTGCACGTAAGTCAGAGACCCCAGCCCCACAAGCGGGTACTGCGAACAAATCCTTAGGCATCAGCGTTACCGAGCTTACTGAGGCCAAAAATAAGGAATTGGGTGGTAAGGGCGGTGTAGAAATCACTAATGTTGGTGATGGTGCCGCTGCTAGAGCTGGCTTGCGGGTTGGAGACGTGATTGTCCGAATTGGGGATGCCGATATCACTGGGATCAAGCAATTTGAGTCCGTGACCAAAGCCCTTGACCCCAGTAAGGCAGTGCCTATTTTTGTGCGTCGCGGTGATGCTACGATCGTGGTGCCAATTCGACCCGCTCAGAAATAAGGCTGGATTCAGGATCAAAATGATTAAGGGGTGACCACATGTCACCCCTTTTTTTACATAGGCTATTTTCCTCAGGGGGTAGGGAAAAGCGCTGATTTTTCTCCTCCCAGTACAATAAGGAAAAGACATCTTATTGCAGCGCATCATTGTGTTGCGTTGCGACAAGGCGTTTTACAAGACCTTTATCGAACAGCGCCAATGGATCACATCCGTAATTTCTCCATCATTGCCCATATTGACCATGGTAAATCGACCCTAGCCGATCGCATTATTCAGCTATGTGGCGGTCTCTCCGATCGTGAGATGGGGGAGCAGGTTCTAGATTCAATGGACATTGAGCGCGAGCGCGGCATCACAATTAAGGCCCAAACCGCTGCTCTCACTTACAAGGCAAAAGATGGCAAGACCTATAACCTCAATTTGATTGATACCCCTGGGCATGTTGATTTCTCTTACGAGGTAAGTCGCTCTCTATCTGCGTGTGAAGGTGCCTTATTGGTTGTCGATGCCAGCCAAGGGGTTGAAGCCCAAACGGTGGCTAACTGCTATACCGCGACGGAGCTTGGAGTAGAGGTCATTCCAATCCTCAATAAGATCGATTTACCATCCGCTGACCCTGAGTCAGCCAAGAAAGAGATTGAGGATGTGATCGGTATTGATGCGACTGATGCGATTACCTGTTCTGCCAAAACAGGATTGGGCGTTGCCGATGTTTTGGAAGAAATGATTCGGCGCGTGCCGCCACCAAAGGGGGATGCCACACAACCCCTGCAAGCGCTGATTATTGATTCATGGTTTGATAACTATGTTGGCGTAGTGATGTTGGTCCGAGTCGTGAACGGCACCCTAAAACCAAAAGACAAAATTACTTTGATGGCTACTGGATCCACCCATTTAGTGGAACAGCTTGGTGTTTTTACTCCGAAGTCAGTGCCTCGTCCCCAGCTCAGTGCTGGTGAGGTTGGATTTATTATTGCTGGTATTAAAGAGTTGAAGGCTGCCAAGGTGGGCGATACCGTCACTCATGCATCGGGTCAACAGGGTCGAACCCCTGCGCCACAGCCGCTGCCCGGATTTAAAGAGGTCAAGCCGCAGGTGTTTGCAGGTTTATATCCAGTGGAAGCAAATCAATACGATGCCTTACGCGAGTCTTTAGAAAAACTCAAATTAAACGATGCATCCTTGCAGTTTGATCCGGAGGTCTCTCAAGCTTTAGGGTTTGGATTTCGTTGCGGTTTCTTAGGTTTATTGCATATGGAAATTGTGCAAGAGCGTTTAGAGCGGCAGTTTGATATGAGTTTGATTACAACCGCACCAACGGTTGTTTATCAGGTTGAGCAACGCGATGGCACGAAGGTAGTGGTGGATAACCCCTCCAAAATGCCCGACCCCAGCAAGATCGAAACAATCTTAGAACCGATTGTTACCGTTAATTTATATATGCCCCAAGAGTATGTTGGCTCAGTCATTACCTTGTGTACAGGTAAGCGGGGCATTCAAACCAATATGACCTATTTAGGGCGTCAGGTACAGCTCACCTACGAGCTACCAATGGCTGAAATCGTGTTGGATTTCTTTGATCGCTTGAAATCAGTCTCACGGGGTTACGCCTCGATGGATTATGAGTTTAAAGAGTATCGACCAGCCGATGTGGTGAAGGTCGACATTTTAATTAATGGTGATCGGGTTGATGCCCTATCCATCATTGTGCATCGAAGTAATAGCCAATCGCGTGGTCGCGAGGTGGTTGCTAAGATGCGCGGCATTATTCCTAGACAAATGTTTGATGTGGCGATTCAAGCGGCAATTGGCAGCAATATTATTGCCAGAGAAAACGTCAAAGCTTTACGAAAGAATGTACTGGCGAAGTGCTATGGCGGTGACATTACCCGCAAGCGCAAATTACTAGAGAAGCAAAAAGAGGGCAAAAAGCGCATGAAACAGGTTGGAAATGTGGAAATTCCGCAAGAAGCATTTTTGGCCATCCTGCAGGTGGAAGAAAAATGAACTTTGCCCTCATCTTATTTGTCTTGGCAATCATTACGGGTATCGCGTGGGTTGCCGATAAGCTCTACTTTGCTCCACAACGCAAAGCCGCCGGAATTGAGCGGATGCCACTTTGGTTGGAGTATTCGGCAAGTTTCTTCCCGGTTATTTTGGCGGTATTCATCCTGCGCTCATTTTTGATTGAGCCATTTAAGATTCCATCGGGATCGATGATCCCAACGCTGCAGATTGGTGATTTCATTGTCGTCAATAAATACACCTACGGCATTCGTTTGCCAGTGATTAATCAGAAAATCATTGATATCGGCACCCCAAAACGGGGTGATGTGGTTGTCTTCCGCTATCCCAAAGATCAGTCGGTGGATTACATCAAACGCGTGATTGCGATTCCTGGTGATGACATCCTCTATGAAGATAAAAAGGTCACGATTAACGGGAAGCCACTTCAATATGCAGGAGGAGCTCCTTACCTTGATCCTGAGAGCATGCGGTATGCCAAGCTCTACCAAGAGAGCTTTCCAGCAGATCTTGGCGGCAATGTCCATGAGGTTTTGAATGATCCCGATCGCAGCACGATCTATCAAGGCGAGAACTTCCCTGGATCGGAGAACTGCCAATACCAAGGAACTTCACTGCGCTGTAAGGTGCCAGCAGGCCATTATTTTGTTATGGGTGATAACCGCGACAATAGTTTGGATTCACGATTCTGGGGATTTGTGCCGGATCAGAACTTGGTGGGCCGCGCCTTTTTCATTTGGCTCAATATGGGCTCACTAAGCCGGATTGGAAGCTTTCAGTAATGAACGCTCGGGCAACTCTCGATCTTGGTCCATTGCAGGATCGCTTGGCCTATCAATTTAAAAAGCCGGATTTATTAAATCAAGCCTTAACTCATCGCAGTCACAGTAAGAAGAATAATGAGCGCCTGGAGTTTTTGGGGGACTCGGTATTGAACTGTGTGGTTGCCGAGATTTTATATGAGCGTTACGCTGATCTCGATGAGGGCGATTTATCGCGAGTGCGAGCAAACTTAGTGAAGCAACAAGCTCTTTACGAAATTGCTCAGGCCTTGATGCTATCGGATTATCTAAAGCTCGGTGAGGGGGAGTTAAAAAGTGGTGGCTTTCGTAGACCTTCAATCCTAGCGGATACGCTCGAAGCGATTGCAGGCGCCATTTTTATTGATGGCGGCTTTGAAGCGGCTAAGGCAAGCCTACGTAAACTGTACTCAAGTATCTTGCAAAACGTGGATCCCAAAACCTTAGGCAAGGACGATAAAACCTTGCTGCAAGAGTATTTACAGGGCTTTCAGTTACCCCTGCCCACATACAACGTGGTAGCCACAACTGGCGCCGCTCACAATCAGCAATTTGAGGTTGAATGCATCATTCCCAATCTCAAGGTGAGCGTCAAGGGAGAGGGCGCATCGCGCCGCGCTGCAGAACAGGGAGCCGCAAAAATTGCTTTAGTCGCTGTACAAAAAGCCTTGCCACAAGAGTCGCGTAAACCCAAGAAGACGCGCGCTGCAAAAAAGAAAGCTGCCAAAGCCGATCCCGTTAAAGGCCAGCTCCCTCTTAAATTAAAGGATTAATGTGTTTAAGTGCGGCACTATCGCATTAGTGGGTAGACCCAATATGGGTAAATCCACCCTATTAAATGCACTCGTAGGGCAAAAAATTAGCATCACATCGCGCAAAGCGCAAACGACCCGCTACCGAATTGCAGGGGTACAAACTCGTGAGCAGGCGCAGTTTATCTTTATCGATACTCCGGGTTTTCAGACGCGCGTCATGAATACGCTCAATCAAACCCTGAATCGGACGGTGACCAGCACCTTGCATGACGTCGATGTCATCTGTTTCATTGTGGAAGCGGGTTATTGGGGTGCCGATGATGTCAAAGTTTTGCGATTATTACCAAATGACAAACCGGTACTATTGGTTGCGAACAAGTTGGATTTATTTGCCTCGCGCTTTGAAGACTCTGAGGATCGTGATTTAGCGCTCTTTGAGTTTATGAAAAAAATGGCACAGCCATGGGAAGTCATTGCTCAGCAAACCAAGGGCTGCGAAACAGAAACACTTACAAGTCCAGAGCAAACCTTTGCTGAAGTAATTCCCATGAGCGGTAAGAATAAAGACGATATTGAACGCCTACTGGATGTAATTACCGAGTACTTGCCCGAAGGCGAGGCACGATACGAGCCTGATGCGCTGACGGATCGAAGCGAACGATTTATGGCTGCCGAGATTTTGCGGGAGAAGGTGTTTCGCTATACCGGCGATGAGTTGCCATACTCAAGCTCCGTGGTGATTGATCAGTTCAAGCTCGATGGCAGAATGCGGCGCATTGCTGCAACCATTCTGGTGGATCGCGACAGCCACAAAGCCATGATTATTGGCCAGAAAGGTGAGCGTCTGAAGAAGATTTCGACTGAAGCCCGTTTGGATATGGAAGCACTGTTTGATAGTAAAGTTTTCTTAGAAACTTGGGTTAAGGTCAAGCGCGGCTGGGCTGATGACCTTGCTGAACTGCGTGCTCAGGGTTTGGAATAAATGGCAGGAACTCGCGTTCTGGATGAGCCAGGATTTGTACTGCACAGCATCCCCTACAAAGAAACAAGCCTAATTCTAGATGTGTTTACCCGTACCCACGGACGATTGGCATTAATCGCTAAAGGCGCTAAGCGCCCCCATTCAAGCTTACGACCAGTTCTGCAGCGCTTTCAGCCTTTACTCATCTCATGGAGCGGTAAATCGGAACTCAGAACTCTGACAAAGTCGGAATGGGTCGGAGGTTCTCCTGCCTTGGTTGGGGATGCTCTTTTATGCGGGTTTTATCTTAATGAGCTACTGGTTAAGTTTTTGGCCAGAGAAGATGCCTACGAGTCGCTCTATGACCATTATGCAAATACCATTTATACGCTCTCTCAAATCGAATCGTCTGGAACATCGATCGAGCAAACTCTGAGACCCTTTGAGCTGACCCTTTTGCGTGAGACTGGGTATGCAGCAGCCCTTGACCATTGCGTGGAGACCCGCTCCCAACCAATAGATGGTGAGCGATATGTCTATCAGCCCGAAAAGGGAATTCGTCCATGGCAACCGGATGACCCCAGTCATTGGCCGGTGCTCGATGGGTCCGCGCTACGAGCCATGGCGCAAGGTGACTTTTCTGGGTCGCAGACTCTTGCTCAAAGTAAGCAACTAATGCGGTTCTTGTTGAGTATTCATTTGCATGATCAAACGCTGACCACTCGTCAGATCTTGATCGATCTAAAAAAGATCTAACCCGAAGTAAAGCTTTAATATTAGCTATGACCCCAATTGAGCTCGGAATTAATATCGATCATGTTGCAACCCTGCGTAATGCTCGGGGTACGCCTTACCCTGATCCAATCATGGCAGCGCGGATTGCCGAAGAGGTCGGCGCAGATTTGATCACCTTGCATTTACGTGAGGATCGACGTCATATCAAAGATGCCGATTTATTTGCACTTCGACCCTTGATTCGTACGCGCATGAACTTGGAATGCGCGATTACACCGGAGATGCTGGGTATTGCCATTCAGATTAAGCCACAGGATGTGTGCTTGGTGCCAGAGAAGCGGACTGAAATTACGACTGAAGGTGGGCTTGATGTGCTAACCCACCGCGATCAAGTGCATTCTGCCATTGAGCAACTGGATTCTGCTGGTATTCGCGTATCACTCTTTATCGATCCGGATCCTCGTCAGATCGACGCCGCCAAGGAAGTCGGCGCCCACGTGATTGAATTGCATACTGGTGCCTATGCCGATGCTCAAGAAGGGCGCCAACCCTTTGAGCTGCAGCGAATCACGGAGGCCGCACGCTATGCAAACAATTTGGGCTTTCGGGTCAATGCCGGGCACGGTTTAAATGAGCAAAACGTTCAGCCCATCGCCAAAATCCCTGAAATTAGTGAACTTAATATTGGGCATGCGATCATTGCGCAGGCTATTTTTAAGGGCCTACCGAATGCGATTCGGGATATGCGTAGACTCATGAATGAGGCGCGCTCGCAATGATTGTCGGAATTGGCACCGATCTCTTGCAAATGAGCCGTTTGCAGGCGGCCTATGAGCGTACCCAAGGACGCTTAGCCAAGCGGGTTTTAGGGGATGAAGAATACCAGGTGTTTCAACAACGGCTCGGTCGTAATCATAAGCGGGGCATGGCCTATTTGGCTACCCGTTTTGCTGCTAAGGAGGCGTTTTCAAAAGCGATTGGCTTAGGTATGCATATGCCCATGAGTTGGCGATCATTACAAACGCTGAATGAGCCTAGTGGAAAGCCGTATACGAAATATTCAGGGGCTCTGTTGCAGTTTATGGAAGATAAACAATGGCATGCGCATGTGACAGTGACTGACGAGCAAGAAATGGTGATGGCTTTTGTGGTCGTGAGTTATGGCACACCCATTGTCACCACCTTTGATCCACAAAATTATCTTGGGTGAGACCATGGCAACTAAAAATAATCCAGGCCCCATCATTTTAGATGTTGAGGGACTTACCTTAAATCAACACGATATCCGACGCATAAAAAATCCCTTAACGGGAGGCGTAATTTTATTTGGGCGGAACTTTCAATCTCGCAAACAATTGACTGCCCTCACCAAGGCAATCAAACAAGTCCGCTCCGACATTCTTATTTGCATTGATCATGAGGGTGGTCGAGTACAGCGTTGTAAGACGGATGGCTTTACGCATCTTCCCGCAATGCGCCGCCTGGGTGATCTATGGATGCGTTCTGGAACCGGAGCAAGTTCTGCCATGACTGCGATGAAAGCGGCAACAGCATGCGGTTATGTGCTTGCAACAGAGTTAAGGGCATGTGGAGTCGATTTTAGTTTCACGCCAGTATTGGACTTGGATTTTGGTCGCAGTGGCGTGATTGGCGATCGATCATTTCATCGCAACCCAGAAATAGTGTATGTTTTGGCCAAAAGCGTGAATGAGGGACTCCGCTTAGGCGATATGGCCAATTGCGGCAAACATTTTCCAGGACATGGATGGGCAGAAGCCGATTCCCATGTTGCCATTCCCAAAGACCAGCGCTCACTGAAATCGATTGAGAGTGATGATATGAAGCCGTACGAGTGG
>JBEDHB010000005.1:0-18997 GCA_041174325.1 Pseudomonadota bacterium | reverse complement strand
TCTCACCACCCGATCCCGTCGCCGCCCCCTGAAAAGGAGCAATGGCGGTGGGATGGTTGTGGGTCTCAACCTTCATTAAGGTATGCACCAAGGCTCGCTTTGTACTGTATTCACCCGCTGGGCCTGTGGAGCTCCATACATCGGCCTCACACCCTTCCATAATGGCTGAGTTATCCGAATAAGCCACTACTGTCCCCTTCGGTTGCAAGCGGTGCGTGTTCCGAATCATGGCAAAGAGTGAGTACTCTTGCTCTTTCCCATCAATCGTCCAGCTCGCATTAAAGATTTTGTGGCGGCAGTGTTCGCTGTTCGCTTGCGCAAACATGATTAACTCGACATCGCTTGGGTTGCGACCTAAGCGCTTGAAGTTCTCTTCCAGGTAAGCGATCTCATCAGTCGAAAGTGCCAGACCTAAGGATTGGTTCGCATCATCCAGTGCTTTTTGACCCAAGTCAAGCACATCAATGCGAGTAAATGGGCGGTCTGGCAGCGTTTGATAGAGAGCATTTGCCTCTTCTTGCGAATCAATGATGATTTCGGTCATGCGATCAAATAAGCTCGCTTGTAGAATGCGTTCTTGCTCCTGGCTTAGCTTGCGTTTTGCACTCCATTGATAACAAATACCCCGCTCGATCCGTAGCACATCCAAGCCGCATTGATGGGCGATATCCGTAGCCTTACTTGCCCACGGAGAAACCGTGCCAAAGCGGGGAATCACGATGGTACGGTTAGGTGCTGACTTTGCTTGAAAAGGTTCGCCATACTGCAGCAATGCATTAAGGGTTGCTAGCTCTTGGCTTGTCAGTTCGTTGGCAGACCAAACAAAGTGCAGGTACTGAGCATGAATCGACTGAAGTTCAATGCCCTCTTGATGGAGGTGACTCAGAAGCCGTTGTTGACGGAATACAGAGAGGGCGTCAGCCCCGGGCAGACAACGGAAAAAGGACATCTCGTAATTATATGAGCCTCGCGATTGCGGCCATCGATTTAGACCAGACGGCCACCTTGCAGCGTTAACTGACGGCTACAGCGCTTTGCGAGTTGGGGGTCATGGGTGACGAGGATTAAGGTAGAACCATTCTCACGGTTGAGCTCAAAAAGGAGTTCAATCACTCTAGAGCCGCTAGCCTCATCCAAGCTACCGGTAGGTTCATCGGCAAACAGAATGGATGGCTGACTCACAAATGCACGGGCCAAGGCTACCCGTTGTTGCTCTCCACCCGATAAGGTTTTTGGGTAGTGCATCAAACGTTGAGCCAGGCCAACGCGTGCGAGGCAATCAGCCGCGAGCTCGCGTGCTTGCGTCAGAGGCGTACCGCGGATCTCCAGAGGCAGCATCACGTTCTCGAGGGCATTGAGATGGGGTACTAGCTGAAAGGACTGAAATACAAAGCCCACAAACTGGCCTCTTAGTTTTGCCCGACCGTCTTCATCCAATTGACCAAGATCCTGGGCCATAAGCTCGATTGAGCCACCGCTTGGTAAATCCAAACCGGCCATCAGACCCAACAACGTGCTCTTACCCGATCCCGATGCGCCCACGATGGCAACCGACTCTCCAGATCGAATCGTGAAGTTAATGTCCTGCAGAATAGCCAGCGGCCCGTCACTGGTTTGAACCGTTTTACCCACACTCTTGGCCAGCAAGACTGGGGCAGATTCATGCACAATAGTCAATGTGAACCCTTTGTTTAGACAATTTGTTGTTGGATTGGCCTCCATCTTACTCGTCAGTGCTGCACCCGTGCAGGCACAACCCACTAAGACCCCAAGCGCGACTCCACAACTCCTGGTTCTGGGCGATAGCCTCTCCGCAGAATATGGATTGCCACGCGGCACCGGCTGGGTGGGACTGCTCCAAAATCAGTTACGTAAAGATGGCAGCGTTTGGCAAGTTGCTAATGCCAGCATTAGTGGTGAGACCACCGCGGGTGGCTTAAGTCGTCTGCCAGACCTCTTAAAACGCATCAAGCCTCGTCTAGTGATTATTGAGCTGGGTGCCAATGATGCCTTGCGAGGACTCTCACTCGCGGCTACCCAGAAAAACCTCAAAGAGATGATTGTGATGAGTAAGAAAAGTGGTGCCGAGGTTTTGCTCCTGGGGATGCAAATCCCGCCCAACTATGGTCAGGAGTACACCAAACAGTTTGCGCGGCTGTTTGTGACCCTATCGCAGTCGGAGCAAGTGCCCCTGCTGCCATTTTTTCTGGAGGGTGTCGCTACACGGCCTGAGCTATTTCAGGCGGATCGGATTCATCCAAACGAACAGGCTCAACCAATCCTGTTTAACAATGTCTGGAAGGCTCTCGAACCATACCGAGAGCTTCTTAAAACCAGTTGATTTTTACTTCAGAGGATTAATAATCTTCACATCCGCCAAGATGCGCATGTGATTGAGGAAGGCTGCAAACTCGGCTTGGGCTGCTAGTGCTTCCATTTGTTGTGCTTGTGCGGCACGCATTTTGGGGTCTGCGGCCGGTGGTTGGCGTACTTGATCAATGCGATACAGAGTAATTCCGCCATCAGAGCCCTGAGCGGATACCACCACGGGTAGTTTGGCTGGATCAATTGCCATTACCGCATCCAATTGCGGGCCAACAAGATCCATGGGCTTATTACGCGAGACCCACACTGGCTTACCAAAACCATTGGTGTCATTGGGATTCTTTTGCAGGGCTTCAAAGCGCGTACCCGCTGCTTCGGCTGCCAGTTTTTGAGCAGCCTTTAGACTGTACTGGCGACGTACTTCAGCGCTCACCTCTTTATAAGGCAGAACTTTGGCAGCATAGAAGTTCACCACCCGTGCCGATACAAGGGTACCGGGGGCAATTTGGACTGCTTCGATATTACGTTTGTTCTTCAGTGCTTCATCATTAAATAAAGCCTGCACCACGCGTCGGTCATTCATGGGGTGATCTTTGGAGAGGCTAGCCTGGCCATTACGCCCCACCCCTTTGGCCGACTGAATGGAGAGCTTTAATTTATCCGCTGCTGGTTTAAGACTGTCCGCTTGATCATAGGTGATGTTTGCGAACTGATCAGCCTTGTCATTAAACACTTTAGCGTCTTCCTTAGGATCGGCTTTGAGAACTAGGAACTCCACATCGATGGTCTCTGGGGCCTCGAACAGTTTGGTATTTGCCTCGTAGTACTCTTGCAGTTGAGCGTCGGTCGGGGTCACCTTGTTTACAAAATCATTGGCTGTAAAACGCAAGGATTGAACCTGGCGTTCGGTCTCATACATGGTTGAGATCATGCTAGCTAATTTTGGATTCGGTAACTCGGTACGAGCCACTGCGGTAACCAATTGCTGGATCATGAGGTCAAAGCGTTGAGCGTTCTCAAATTGATCAACGGTCATACCTACATTGGCTAACAGTTGACGATAGCGTGCGGAGTCAAAGCTGCCATCGGGCTTATACATCGCCTTAATCTCAGGAATCTGGGCTAAGCTTTGACTGAGATAGGTATTGCTGATGCTCAGCTTGAGGTCGCGCACCGCGAATGCCAAGAGACGCTGCTGGATCAACTCATCCAAAACCGCTTGTCGAAAAGGCAGACTCTGGGCAATTTGACTGGTTCCACCAAAACGCTCGGCTTGACGCTTAGCGTTGTTATCCACCTCTAGGGTGGTAATTGGTTTGCCATCAATCTTGACCAGATCCGTGTCTTTGTCAAAGAAATCTGTGTAACTCGAGATGCCAAAAAGCGCAAACGATGGGACGATGAAGATCAACAGAATGATCTGCGCTATTTTTCGGTGTTTACGTACGGAGTCGAGCATGGATTAAAAAGGATGGTGGGTGCTAACGGGATCGAACCGCTGACATTCTGCGTGTAAGGCAGACGCTCTACCAGCTGAGCTAAGCACCCATAAAACTGACAACCGAGATTGTAACTTAATGTTTGATTACATCTCCACTCGCAGAGCTACTGCTTTGCTTAGCAGCCTCGGCAGCCTT
Source organism: Pseudomonadota bacterium (assembly GCA_041174325.1). Classification (GTDB taxonomy): domain Bacteria; phylum Pseudomonadota; class Gammaproteobacteria; order Burkholderiales; family Burkholderiaceae; genus Polynucleobacter. The sequence continues at coordinate 15,035 of JBEDHB010000005.1, read as the reverse complement.
TTTAGCCAACTCCTCGGGGCTCGGATCGGGCAAGGGCTCGGGTTTGCGCTCTAGGGCAAGCTCCAAGACCTTATCAATCCAGCGCACTGGGACGATCTCGATCGCATTCTTGACATTATCCGGAATATCAATCAAATCCTTGACGTTCTCTTCCGGAATCAGGACCAACTTAATCCCACCCCGGTGTGCAGCGAGGAGTTTCTCTTTCAGACCGCCGATTGGAAGAACCTCACCACGCAAGGTGATCTCACCGGTCATCGCAATATCGGAACGCACGGGGATTCCGGTAAATACGGAAACTAAGGCAGTGGTAATCGCAATACCTGCCGATGGACCATCCTTTGGAGTAGCCCCCTCTGGAAAGTGAATATGAATGTCTTTCTTCTCAAACGCTTCGTCAACAATGCCTAGTACTTTGGCGCGCGACCGCACCACGGTTCTCGCTGCTTCAACGGATTCTTTCATGACATCACCGATTGAGCCGGTGCGAGTGATAGCTCCCTTACCTGGCATCAGCGCTGCTTCAATGGTGAGCAAATCACCGCCGACTTCAGTCCATGCCAGACCCGTAACCTGTCCAATTTGGTTCTCTTTAGCAGCGGAGCCAAAGTCAAACATACGCACAGAAAGGAATTTCTCGAGATTGTCGGCATCGACTTTGATAGGTGCACTCTCTTTTTTGAGAAGCAGCATCTTCACGGTCTTGCGGCAGATTTTGCTAATCTCGCGCTCGAGTGCACGAACACCTGCCTCACGCGTGTAATAACGAATGATGTTCCGAATCGCGCTCTCATCAATGGTGAGTTCGCCATCTTTTAAGCCATTGTTCTTATTTTGTTTCGGAATGAGGTAGTTCTTGGCAATGCTGAGTTTCTCATCCTCGGTATATCCAGCTAAGCGAATCACTTCCATTCGGTCTAGCAAGGGTCCTGGGATGTTGAGGGAATTCGCGGTTGCCACGAACATCACGTCCGAGAGATCAAAGTCCACTTCGACATAGTGATCTTGGAAAGTATGGTTCTGCTCCGGATCTAAGACCTCGAGTAAAGCACTTGCGGGATCGCCCCGGAAGTCCATCCCCATCTTATCGACTTCATCGAGCAGGAACAAAGGATTGCGAACCCCCACCTTGGTAAGGCTACTCAGAATCTTGCCTGGCATTGAACCAATATAGGTACGGCGATGGCCCCGGATCTCCGACTCATCGCGCACGCCACCCAAAGCCATGCGCACGAACTTCCGGTTCGTTGCACGCGCAACGGATTGCCCAAGCGAGGTCTTACCGACTCCGGGAGGTCCCACCAAACACAGAATTGGGGCCTTGACGCGATCAACGCGCTGTTGAACCGCGAGGTACTCCAGAATGCGTTCTTTGACCTTATCCAGACCGTAGTGGTCCTCGTTCAACACTTTCTCAGCATTGCTAAGGTCGTTATTGATCTTGCTCTTCTTGCGCCATGGCAAGTTCACTAAGGTATCAATAAAGTTACGGATCACCGTCGCCTCAGCCGACATTGGTGACATCAGCTTTAATTTCTTGAGCTCAGACTCAGCTTTTTTCAAAGCCTCCTTTGGCATGCGCGCGGCTTTAATGCGCTTCTCCAGCTCTTCGAGGTCGGCACCTTCTTCACCCTCACCCAATTCTTTCTGAATGGCTTTAACCTGCTCATTGAGGTAATACTCACGCTGACTCTTTTCCATCTGCCGCTTCACACGACCACGGATCCGCTTCTCGACTTGCAAGATATCAATCTCGCTCTCGAGATCCGTTAAGAGACTTTCTAAGCGCTGCATCACCCCGTTCATTTCGAGTAAGCGCTGCTTTTGCTCAAGCTTCACCGGCAGGTGTGCGCAAATGGTATCTGCCAAGCGGCTTGGATCATCAATTCCGGCAAGCGACGCCAAGATCTCTTGGGGGATTTTCTTATTGAGTTTGACGTACTGATCAAACTGGGCCATGATCGCACGGCGCAGGGCTTCGGTCTCGTGGGCATCGACCACCTCAATCTCTTTGGGTGTCGCTTCGCAGCTAAAGTAACCAAGGCTATCTTCAATCTGACTCACTTCAGCCCGTTGCGAGCCTTCGACGAGCACCTTCACGGTTCCGTCGGGTAGTTTGAGCATTTGCAAAATACTGGCGATGCACCCCACCTCATAGAGGTCCTCAACCGATGGCTCATCTTTGGCAGCGGCTTTTTGAGCAACAAGCAAGACACTCTTGCCGGTCTCCATTGCGGCCTCGAGGGCTTTAATCGATTTGGGGCGACCCACAAACAATGGGATCACCATATGGGGAAAAACCACCACGTCCCTTAAGGGTAACAAAGGTAACTGGATGGGTTCAGAAGGAAGTAATAGTTGTCCTGGCATTGCGATGTTCTCCAGTTAGATTTACGACTAGCATACTACCTATGTGGGGAGCCTTGCCTAAAACTCAATACCAGACCTGGAAAAAAGGTGAAAAATACCCAAAAACAGGGTTAATTTTGCAAAAACGGGTTGATTACGGGGGGTTTTGTGATGAAGGCCTAGGCCTTTTTGGTCAAGGATGACTCTGTGTCATCATTGCCCTGCTTAAACACAATCAAGGGTTTAGCACCGGATTGCACCGTACTATCGTCAATCACGACTTTTTGAACATTCTTCATGGATGGTAGCTCGTACATTACATCCAACAGAACGGCTTCAAGCAAGGATCGCAGACCTCGAGCACCGGTTTTACGAGCAATGGCCTTCTTGGCAATCGCACTTAGGGCCTCGGAGCGAACCTCTAACTCCACACCTTCCATGCCAAGCAAAGCTTGATATTGCTTGATCAACGCATTTTTGGGTTCGGTCAAGATGGCAACTAAAGCAGGCTCATCGAGCTCAGCCAAGGTTGCGAGTACCGGTAGACGACCAATGAGCTCCGGAATCAAGCCGAACTTGATGAGATCCTCGGGTTCCACTTCCGCTAAAAGTTGGCCGATACGACGACTGTCTTTAGCGGCTACTTCTGCCCCAAAGCCAATCCCGGTCTTTTGCGTACGCTGCTGAATCACTTTCTCTAAGCCATCAAAGGCGCCGCCACAAATGAAGAGGATATTAGTAGTGTCGACTTGCAAGAAATCTTGGTTTGGGTGTTTGCGTCCACCCTGGGGAGGCACCGATGCCATCGTGCCTTCGATCAACTTGAGCAAGGCTTGTTGTACGCCCTCACCCGAGACATCGCGGGTAATGGATGGGTTATCTGATTTGCGCGAGATCTTATCGATCTCATCGATGTAGACAATACCGCGCTCGGCCTTCTCAATGTTGTAGTCGCAGTTTTGCAAGAGCTTCTGAATAATGTTCTCAACATCCTCGCCCACATATCCAGCCTCGGTCAACGTGGTGGCGTCGGCCATCACAAACGGCACATCCAGCATGCGGGCTAAGGTTTGCGCTAACAAGGTCTTACCGGAACCGGTGGGGCCAATTAACAGAATATTGCTCTTGGCTAACTCCACACCATCAACCAGTGGCTTGTTATTACCAGATTGTGCAGCAGCTGTTTTCTTGCTATCTTTGGGTGCCTCTGCTTTATCGCCCTCCCCCTTCTTCACTTTCGGTGCAGGCAGGTGCAATAAACGCTTGTAATGGTTATAAACCGCAACGGCTAGGGTTTTCTTGGCGAGATCTTGACCAATCACATATTGATCAAGATTTAAGCGAATCTCTTGCGGAGATGGTAAGGAATCACCTTTGTTGGCAAGCGGCTCTTTGGCAATCTCTTCTTGAATAATATCGGTGCACAGATCGATGCACTCGTCACAAATGAATACCGATGGACCGGCAATCAGTTTCTTCACCTCATGCTGGCTTTTGCCACAGAAGGAACAGTACAGCGTTTTATCCGTGGTGGTCGTTTCGCTCATCGCCTATTCTTGATATTAGCTGCCGCGTTGATCAATCACTTTATCAACCAAGCCGTAATCACGCGCCTGCTCAGCCGACATAAAATTATCACGATCAGTATCTTTAGCGATTGTCTCAATCGTTTGACCGGTACGTTGCGACAAGATCGTGTTCAAACGTTCGCGCAAATACAAGATCTCGCGGGCTTGGATTTCAATATCGGAGGCCTGACCGCGTGCACCACCCAAGGGTTGATGGATCATGACTCGCGCATTAGGTAAGGCATAGCGCTTGCCTTTTTCACCGGCAGCAAGCAAGAAGGCGCCCATGCTCGCAGCCATTCCCATGCACAAAGTACTCACGTGGGGTTTAATAAATTGCATGGTGTCGTAAATTGCTAAACCAGCAGATACCGATCCACCAGGAGAATTGATGTAGAGCGAGATTTCTTTATCAGGATTCTCGCTCTCCAAAAATAGCAATTGCGCAATCACCAAGTTGGCGGTTTGATCATTGACCTCGCCCACCAAAAACACCACACGCTCTTTTAATAAACGTGAATAGATGTCGTATGCACGCTCTCCTCGTCCTGATGTCTCAACTACCATCGGGACTAAACCAAGGGCTTGGGTCTCAAATGCGCTCATACTCACTGACTTTCTAGATTGATCATTGACTATTAGATTAACTCATTTTGCTGAGCTCTTCGAAATTAACCGATTTGTCGGTTACCTTCGCGAGGCTGCAAATGTGCTTCACCACGTTCTCTTCGAGAACCACTGCTTCGACTTCTTTGAGGCGGCTCGGATCGCTGTAATACCAACGCACTACTTCTTTAGGGTCCTCATAGGTCGCGGCGGTCTCTTCAATTGAGGCTTTAATTTGATCAGGGGTTGCCGTTAAGTTGTGAAGCTTTACCAAATCCGACAGAATCAGTCCAAGACGCACCCGCTTATCGGCCTGCTCAGCAAACATCTCAGCAGGAATCGGCGCATCTTTTGCATTGGGGATACCCCGCTGCATGAGATCTTGGCGAGCACCCTCTACTAAGCGCTCCTGCTCACTGGCAATTAATGATTTAGGAACATCGAGCTGGCATTGCTTGATCAGCTCTTCCATCACCTGATTTTTAAGAAGCGCCTCGGTACGACGCTTGACCTCACGCTCCATGTTCGCTTTGATCTCGCTACGCATTTTCTCGACACCGCCCTCGGTAATTCCAAGGGATTTGGCGAACTCATCATCCACTGGGGGCAAATGAGGCCAGGCCACATCCTTCATCGTGATGGTGAACTGAGCGGTTTTGCCTGCCACCTCTTTACCGTGGTAATCGGCTGGGAAACTTAAGGGGAAGGTTTTGCTCTCGCCTTTTTTAAGACCGAGTGCAGCAGCCTCAAACTCGGGCAACATCTGGCCGGCACCAATCACGAACTTAAAGTCATCAGCTTTGCCGCCGGCAAACTCCACACCGTCAATCGTGCCAACGAAGTCAAGAGTCACCTGATCGTCTTTTTGAGCACTCGTGTCAGAACCGCCATCACCATGGTCGCCTGCTTCACCACGCGAGTGGTAATGCACACGTTGCTTACGCAATACATCTAGGGCTCGATCGATTTCTGGATCGTTCACATCGGTGGTGTAACGGGTTAACTCCGAGCCACTGAACTCACCGATTTTTACTTCAGGCAAGACCTCAAAGAATGCATCGAAGACAACTTCTTGCGCACCAATCTCACTTTTTGGTTCTAAACGGGGCTGACTGGCTAACTTGATCCCCTCTTTTTTACTGACCTCATAAAAGAGTTGGGAGGCTTTGTCATACTGAACCTCGAAATCCACTTGCAAGCCATATTGCTGCTCAACCATTTTCTTGGGTACCTTGCCTGGACGAAAACCAGGCATCTTCATGGATTTACCAATCTTATTTAAACGGGCCTCACGTGCTTGGTTCACATCAGCACGATTAAATTGGAGAGTAATTTTGCGGTCTAAGCTACCTAAGTTTTCGATTTGCACTACAGCCTCTTTAGTGAAGGTTGGATGTGAAGACTAAGCCAAGCAGCCGTGTGGTGCGAGGAGGGGGACTCGAACCCCCACACCATTTCTGGCGTCAGGACCTAAACCTGGTGCGTCTACCAATTTCGCCATCCTCGCTATTTCAGCGATGCAGACACGAACCGGCTCAGAATTCACGTAAAAGGTAGATTCTACAATGCCTTATAGAGGAGAGCCACGGCGTGCACCGCAATTCCCTCACCCCGACCCAGATGGCCTAAGGATTCATTGGTTTTGGCTTTCAAATTAACGTGGCTATCAGTCACCTTCAGATCACTTGCAATATGACGCACCATCTCGGGGATATACGGGGCTAATTTTGGTCTCTGACAGATCACGGTAGCGTCCACATTGCCAACCTCATAGCCTACAGCCTGAACCTTTTGCAAGGCTGCACGCAGTAGCACACGGCTATCCATGTCTTTGAAGCGTGCATCATCATCGGGGAACATTTGCCCAATGTCATGCAAACCCGCAGCACCCAAGAGTGCATCGGTAATCGCATGAAGGAGAGCGTCGGCATCCGAGTGACCAAGTAAACCCTTTTCATAGGGAATCAGTACTCCCCCAAGAATCAATTTGCGATCGGGTACTAGAGCATGAATGTCATACCCCTGTCCGATCCGAAATGGAATGCTAGTAGTCATCGTTCTATTCTACCGACGCTCACTTAGAACAAGCTCCATTAACTCCCAATCGGCCGGGTGCGTCACCTTAAAGTTTCGAGTGGCGCCCTCCACCAAGAGCGGTTGCCCACCTAAGCGTTCAATCGCGCTGGCTTCATCGGTAATATTGGCCCCATCGCGAATGGCATCATCGAGCGCATCATGCAAGACCTTCAGGGGGAACATCTGTGGGGTTTGTGCTTGCCAAAGACGCGAACGATCAATCGTGGTTTGGGCTCGCATCGCATCCTGCGTGGTCTCTTTCATCGTATCTGCAACCGGCATCGCCAAGAGACCGCCGGATTGCAATGCCTGATGGTGATCCTCAGTTTGCTCTTGGGCCTTCACTAAGGCGATGAGTCGGGCAATCAATTCGGGGGTGATTCCGGGGCGGGCGGCATCGTGCACTAATACCCAATCATGCGGATCAACCCCCAGATCAAGCATTGCTGCAATCGTGTTTAAGACAGTTTGCTGTCGGGTTGGGCCACCCGTTTCTAGAAACTCAAAGCGTTTGACCGGATTTGGGTAGCGTGACCTGAGATCATAGATCAAGGAATTTGAGCCAGGACTCATGCCAACCCAGACGGAGTTTACTTCGGGACAACGAAAGAAGGCATCCAAGGCATAAAGCAGCATGGGCTTACCCGCCAAATGCCGAAATTGCTTCGGTTGATCCCCGCCCAAGCGCACACCCATGCCCGCGGAGGGTAATACGGCATGGCAACGTTTGCTTAGGGTTGCCATGACAGGGTTAGATTGGAATACATACCTAATTCTATAATGCTCGCAGATGTCGGATGCTGTCAATCCAGCGGCGGTGCCCAGGCCTGCTGCTTTACTTACACCCCCTATTCCCGTATTACGGGCGGGGCAGCGCTTTACCTTCGATTCCATCGTTGGCTCCGCCGATGCGGCGCTCCTGGCACAAATGGCGAGCGCCTATCGCTCCCATTACAGCCAGTTCGTGGTGCTCTGTGCCAATGCAACTGACGCCCAACGATTGCTAGAGGAGATCCCCGGCTTTGCTCCTCAGCTGCGCATTCGGTTGCTTCCAGATTGGGAGATCCTGCCCTACGATCATTTCTCGCCGCATCAAGATTTAATCTCGGAGCGCTTGGCCACCCTCTATGAAATGCAAAATGGCAGTTGCGATCTCATCCTGATGCCGGTCACTACCGCATTACAACGACTTGCCCCACCCGCCTTTTTATCCGCCCACACGTTTTTCTTTCGCCAAGGCGAGCGCTTAAACGAAGAGGCGCTTCGTTTGCAATTGCAACAGGCGGGTTACGACCCCGTCAGCGCAGTGATGCGCCCTGGCGAGTACAGCATCCGTGGTGGCTTAATTGATCTATTCCCGATGGGCTCATCCCTGCCCTATCGCCTCGATCTCTTTGGCGATGAGATCGAGCATATTCGCGCCTTTGATCCAGATACCCAACGCAGTTTGTATCCGGTTAAAGAAATCCGTTTATTGCCCGGTCATGAGTTTCCGTTTGATGAAGCCTCACGCACTGCCTTTCGAGGACGCTGGCGGGAGTATTTTGAGGGCGACCCAACGCGGTGTTCCATCTATAAAGATGTGAGCACGGGGATTCCGACGGCGGGGATTGAGTCCTACCTGCCCCTCTTCTTTGACGAGACCTCAACCATCTTCGATTACTTCGTGCGCAGCGATGAGCCGGATAGTCACAGTGCGATTTGTCTGGGCTATGTGGGCGATATTGAAACGAGCATCACACAGTTCTGGAAAGATACTGAGCAACGCTATGCTTTTCTGAAGCACGATCTCGAGCGCCCCGTACTCAAGCCCCATGATTTGTTCGTGAGCTTGGAGCAGTTTTATACGATTGCGAAGCCCTATCCGCGTTTTGTGCTTCAAGCGCAAGTTGCTACCAATGTAAGCGTTGAACCGGTCTTTACCCCGTTACCGGATGTCGCCGTTCATCGACGCGATGCCGATCCCCTAAAACGCTTACGGCAGTTGGTTGCACAAAATGAATGGCGAGTATTAATTTGTGCCGAGAGTGCGGGACGGCTCGAATCCATTCGGCAATTAATTGAAGAAAGTAATTTAGGAGGTGCAGAGAATCCAGTATTTGCTTTGCGTCCGCACAGCGTGAGCACCATTGCTGACTTTATAAAAAGTGATGAACGGTTTGGCTGTTGCGTATCCCCGCTCTTTAATGGATTTGTGTGGCAACCCCAGCAATTACTCCTTATTACGGAGGCCGAGCTCTTTACGCAAACGGCACGTCAGCGTCGTAGCAAGGAAACCAGCAATACCGATCCCGATACTCTCTTTAAAGATTTATCCGAGCTCAAGGTGGGCGACCCGGTGGTTCATGTTGAGCATGGTATTGGTCGGTACCAAGGTTTGGTGTTGCTCAATATGGCAGGCCCTAAAGAAGCACCTGCATTCGAAGAGTTTTTGCACCTAGTCTACGCGCATGATGCAACCTTGTACGTGCCTGTACAACAACTTCATCAGGTCACACGCTATGCAGGGGCTGATCCCGATTCAGCACCCTTGCATCAACTGGGATCTGGTCAATGGGATAAAGCCAAGCGTAAGGCCGCCCAGCAAATACGAGATACTGCGGCAGAGCTTCTTAATCTGTATGCTGCGCGGGCAATCCGCAAGGGTCATGCCTTTGAGTTCTCAGCGCATGACTATGCAGCGTTTGCCGAGAGCTTTGGTTTTGAAGAAACGCCGGATCAGGCCAATGCTATTGCTGCGGTGATTGGGGATATGACCAGCGGTAAGCCCATGGATCGCTTGGTTTGTGGCGATGTGGGTTTTGGTAAAACCGAGGTGGCACTGCGGGCTAGTTTTGTGGCGGTGATGGGTGGCAAACAAGTGGCTATTCTGGCACCTACCACCCTGTTAGCGGAGCAACACGCGGCCACCTGGAAGGATCGCTTTGCGGCTTGGCCCGTGCGGATCGTGGAGCTCTCGCGCTTTAAAACCGCTAAGGAAATCAGCGCGGCATTGGCTGCGATTGCTGCGGGTGATGCCGATATTGTGATTGGTACCCATAAGCTGCTATCCAAGGAAACGCAATTTGCCCGACTTGGTTTAGTGATCGTCGATGAAGAGCATCGCTTTGGTGTGCGCCAGAAGGATGCGCTCAAGGCACTGCGTGCTGAAGTGGATATCCTGACACTCACCGCCACTCCAATACCGCGCACTTTAGGCATGGCGCTCGAGGGCTTGCGTGAGTTCTCGGTGATTGCCACTGCACCCCAAAAGCGTTTGGCCATTAAAACTTTTGTACGCCGTGAGAGCGATGGCGTGATTCGGGAAGCGGTCTTGCGTGAGATCAAGCGTGGTGGTCAGGTGTATTTCTTACATAATGAAGTAGAGACCATCCAGAATCGTAAGCAAGCCTTACAAATGCTATTGCCTGAAGCCAGGATTGCCGTCGCCCACGGTCAGATGCACGAACGTGAACTTGAAGCGGTGATGCGCGATTTTGTGACCCAGCGCAGCAATGTGCTTCTGTGTACCACTATTATTGAAACCGGGATTGACGTACCTACGGCCAATACCATCATCATGCACCGCGCCGATAAGTTTGGTCTAGCGCAGCTCCACCAATTACGTGGTCGCGTCGGTCGCTCGCACCATCAAGCCTACGCCTATCTCTTGGTACCCGATCCAGATGCCTTAACTAAGCAAGCGCATTTACGCTTAGACGCGATTGTGGCAATGGAAGAACTGGGCTCTGGTTTTTATCTCGCCATGCACGATTTAGAGATCCGGGGAGCTGGTGAGGTCTTGGGTGATAAGCAATCCGGTGAGATTCATGAGATTGGGTTTCAGTTGTATACCGAAATGCTCAATCGTGCGGTTAAGTCCTTGCGCAGCGGCAAGGAGCCCGATCTTTTATCGCCCATGCAAGCAATCACCGATGTCAATTTAGGGGCGCCTGCCCTCTTGCCTGCGGACTATTGTCCGGATGTGCACGAGCGCCTATCGCTCTATAAACGCTTTGCGAGCTGCGAAGCTTTTGATGAGTTAACTCAGTTGCGTGAAGAACTCGTCGATCGTTTTGGTAACTTGCCCGATCCCGCTAAGGCGTTTTATGAGACCCATCGCCTGCGCCTCGAAATGGTGCTTTATGGCATCCAGAAAATGGATGCGAGTCCGAGTGGGATACAGGTGACTTTTATTGCCCAACCACCCTTGGACCCCGTGAAATTAATTCGTTTGGTGCAATCCAACCCGCAGGTACAGCTCAATGGTCAGGACCGAATTAAATACCTACCGGCCAAGGGATCCTCGTTTGATCAGCTCGAGCAACGCATTGAAGCGATTCGGCAGCTCATGAAACTCTTAAGTACGGCGCTCGTCGCTTCAGCACAGGCATTGCCAGTTCCTGCGCTCTCATAATGTAGCTTGGGCATAATTGATTCATGGTGCCCCATTCAGCTCATGCTTACCCCAGTTTGCAGATCTTAGGATTAAGAGCGACCGATCCGAAATTGATCACGGGCCTAGAGCGTGCAATGCAAACGCTGGGGATTGCTTATCAAGTAATTGGTAGAAGATTTTTACTCGCTCGCGAGATCGAAGCTTTTGAGCGCAATGGTCTGCGCCAGTATTGCTCTGAGCGCGGTTGCGATCTGGCGATCCTCCCGGCTGGCTTTCATCCCAGTGCACTGAGGGTCTTAGCCATGGATATGGACTCGACCTTAATCAATATTGAGTGCATTGATGAAATTGCTGACTTTGTTGATAAGAAATCAGCCGTCGCAGAGATTACTGCGGCTACGATGCGCGGTGAGATCCCAAACTTTGCAGAGAGTTTGCGGCGCCGCGTTGCCCTATTGGAGGGTGTGCCCCTCTCCGCCCTGCATTCGGTCTATGAGGAACGCATTCAACTCAATCCCGGAGCAGAGCTCTTAATCAGTGGTGCACATGAACGGGATATGCACACCCTATTGGTTTCGGGTGGCTTTACATTCTTTACCGATCGCATGCAAGAACGTCTTGCCTTATGCGAGACCCATTCCAATCAATTAGAGATGAGTGGCGATCAACTCACTGGTAAGGTCTTAGGTGAGATTGTGGATGGGGCGGCCAAGAATCGTTTTGTGGAAGCCGCATGCGCACGCTTTGATCTTGATAAGCGCGCAGCGATTGTGATTGGTGATGGCGCCAATGATCTATTGATGATGGCAAACTGCGGTTTAAGCGTCGCCTATCGTGCCAAGCCCATTATTAAAGAAAAAGCCGACGTCGCTTTGGACAACGTCGGCTTGGATGCAGTCCTCGAACTGCTCTAAGGCTTAGAGTCTCTCAAATACCGCAGCAATTCCCTGTCCTCCACCGATACACATGGTGACTAAGCAGTATTTACCATTGGTGCGGTGTAGCTCATAAATTGCTTTGGTCGCAATCGCTGCTCCCGTGCAACCAACAGGATGACCAAGAGCAACTGCACCGCCGTTTACATTGGTCTTCGCTGGATCCAAGCCCAATCCTTTGGTCACTGCAATCGCCTGAGCGGCAAAGGCTTCATTGGATTCAATCACATCCATCTTGTCCAAAGTGAGGCCGGCACGTTGTAAAGCAATCTTGGTGGCCGGAATTGGGCCTTCACCCATGATGTGATTGGGCACCCCAGCTACTGCGTAGGAGACCAAACGCGCAATCGGTTTTTGACCGGCTTTGGCAGCCACATCAGCCGCTGCCAAGACCATGAAGGCGGCGCCATCGTTCACCCCCGATGCGTTCCCTGCGGTCACCGTACCACCTTCTTTTTTGAAAGCAGGCTTCATCTTTCCTAAGGTCTCCATGGTGGTATCCGGTTTGCAATGCTCATCGGTATCAAACACCACATCACCCTTCCGAGTTTTCAATGTGATCGGCACAATTTGGGATTTAAAGCGACCTTCTTTAATCGCAACTGCAGCGCGCCGGTGCGATTCCACAGCAAAGGCGTCTTGATCTTCGCGCGTAATCTTCCATTTCTCGGCCAAGTTCTCGGCTGTGATGCCCATATGACCGACACCAAAGGGATCCGTGAGCACGGCGACCATCAAGTCAATCATCTTGGTGTCACCCATACGCGCACCGTTACGCATCGCAGTCGCTCCGTACATCGCACGCGACATCACTTCCACACCGCCGCCGACTCCATAGTCATAGTCGTTGAGCATGATGCCTTGCGCTGTGGTCACAATCGCTTGCAATCCAGAACTGCATAAGCGATTGACTGCCATCGCGACCGAGTCCATTGGTAGCCCTGCTTGGATTGCAGCCACGCGTGACACATAGGCATAGCGTGAGTCAGTTGGCATGGTATTGCCGACGGTCACATAGTTAATCTTGGCAGGATCAGCACCAGAACGGGCAACTGCTTCTTTCATGACCGTACCGGCCAGCTCGGCTGGCTCCATGCCACTGAGACTACCACCATAACTTCCGATTGCAGAACGCGCTGCACTTAAAACCACGACTTCACGACTCATCATTTTTCCCCTCTTTACACATTAGCCGAATAGCTAGTTTTAGCTCATTATCTACACTTGCACAATCAGATCATGCCCTTGCGTATCAAGGACGGTTGCCTTAATAAACTCCCCAACCCGATACCGCTTGGAAGGCTTGCTGGGGGGTAGGATGCGCACAATCCCATCGATTTCTGGGGCGTCGGCCGCACTCCGACCGATCCCGCCCTCAGGGGTCACATGATCAACTAATACCCGAATGCGTTGGTCGACTAATCGCCGCAAGCGCTGGCTCGATTGCTCCTCCGCGAGTGCCATGAAGCGGGAACGCCGCTCTTCTCGGATGGGCTCTGGAACCGGGTTATCAAGAGCATTGGCAGAGGCACCCTCCACCGGTGAATAGGCAAAGCACCCGGCTCGATCGATTTGCGCCTCTTTCATAAATTGCAGGAGGGCTGAAAATTCCTCTTCGCTTTCGCCTGGGAATCCGGCAATAAAGGTGCTGCGGATAACCAGATCAGGGCAAATCGCTCGCCATGCGGCAATGCGGTCCAGATTTTTTTCTCCACTCGCGGGTCGCTTCATGCGCTTGAGCACATCTGGGTGTGCATGCTGAAATGGAATATCAAGATACGGTAATAGCCCAAATCCTGCATCCTTAAATTGCGCCATGATCGGCAAAATCTGATCCACATGCGGGTAGGGATACACATAATGCATTCGTACCCAGGCCTGATGCGTTATCGCTAGCTCATGAAGCGCTTGCGCCAAATCATATAAACGGGTCTTAATGGGCTTGCCATCCCAAAAGCCAGTGCGGTACTGGATATCCACGCCATAGGCACTCGTATCTTGCGAGACCACCAAGAGCTCTTTGACTCCGGACTCAAAGAGTTTTTTGGCTTCTTGCAATACATCGCCGATGGGGCGTGAGACCAAATCGCCCCGCATGCTTGGAATGATGCAAAAGCTACACCGGTGATTACAACCCTCCGAGATTTTGAGATAGGCGTAGTGCTTGGGCGTCAGCTTGATCCCCGCGGGCGGCACGAGATCCAAAAATGGGTCATGCGGTTTTGGTAAATGGGTGTGTACTGCTTGCAAGACTTCGGCTGTTGCTTGCGGACCAGTCACTGCTAATACTTTGGGATGAATGCTACTAATTAGATCGCTACCGTCAGCATTCTTCTTCGCACCTAGGCAACCGGTGACGATCACCTTACCGTTTTCAGTGAGGGCCTCACCAATCGCAGACAAACTTTCCTCCACCGCAGAATCAATAAAACCGCAGGTATTGACGATCACCAGATCGGCTCCCGCATAGTCTTTCGCGGTCTCGTAACCTTCGGCACTTAACTGGGTCAAGATCAGTTCTGAATCAACTAACGCCTTGGGGCAGCCCAATGAAACAAATCCTACTTTTGCAACCACGAATAATGCCCGATCTTGAAATTAAATAATGAGTGCGCTTGGGGCCCAGGGCCTAAGAATGGGAATCCGATGAATCGGATTTACCTTTAAATGGAAAACCGGTAAATAGCTGGCTCGAACCCTGCATTTGCTCCTGCATTTTTAGGAACAGGTCTTTGCTTTGATCCATGTAGTTAGACATGAGATTTTGCATAAAGGGATTTTGCAAGTTCATCATTTGAGTCCAGGCTTCCGTGCCACCACCAGTCAAAGATTTAGATTGTTCGGTTAATTGCTGTTGCATATCCATAAAGGATTGCATCGTGCGTTCCAAATGGTTGCCCATCAACCCTTGCATGGAGTGGCCATAAAAACGGATCATCTGCTGGAGCATCTGGGTAGAGAAAATTGGCACCCCGCATGCCTCCTCCTCCAAGATGATTTGCAAGAGAATGCTGCGGGTCAGGTCATCTTCAGTTTTAGCATCTAACACTCTGAAACTCTCGGACGCCATCACCAACTCTTTGATATCAGCCAAGGTCACATAAGTACTAGTCTGGGTATCGT
>JBEDHB010000004.1:0-19311 GCA_041174325.1 Pseudomonadota bacterium | reverse complement strand
AAGAGCGCAGTATAGCAATCTATGAGACTCGTCATAAACCCATTAAAATCAGGTTTTGAACACTTTGTCACGAGAACCCCTTGTCCACGCTAACTTCATTAACTGCACTATCGCCACTGGATGGCCGGTATGCAAAAAAACTAGATGCCCTGCGTCCTTGGCTATCTGAGGCAGCTTTCATGCAGCAACGGGTTGTTGTCGAGATCCAATGGCTTTTGGCCCTGAGCGAGGCAAAGTTAGCGAATATTCCAAAGATTGATGCAGCCGATGAGGCATTTCTCTTAAAACTGGCTAGTGATTTTTCAGAGGCAGATGCGCAGCGTATCAAAGATATCGAGGCGATTACCAACCACGATGTCAAGGCGGTTGAGTATTGGTTAAAAGAAAAAGTTGCGAAACGTCCAAAATTATTGAAGGCTAGCGAGTTCATCCACTTTGCATGCACATCGGAAGATATTAATAACACCTCGCATGGCCTGATGCTGCGAGGCGCACGTGATCATGTATTGATTCCACAACTGCGCTTAATTTTGAAGGCCTTAAATGAGCTCGCGGTTCGGTATGCCACTATACCAATGCTCTCTCGAACCCATGGTCAGCCAGCCTCACCAAGCACCTTGGGTAAAGAAATTGCCAATATGGCAAAACGCTTAGAGCGAGCGATTCAAGCGATTGGCAATGTCGCACTGCTTGGCAAGATGAATGGCGCGGTTGGCAACTACAACGCTCATTTAGCAGCTTATCCAGAGTTTGATTGGGAGCAGTTTGCTAGAGGGGTTGTCGAAAAGCGTCTCGGTTTGGAATTTAATCCCTACACGATTCAGATTGAGCCCCACGATGGTATGGCTGAGTTATTTGATGCGATTGCTCGTGCCAATACGATTTTGTTGGATATTGATCGTGATTTCTGGGCTTACATCTCGCTTGGCTACTTTAAGCAAAAAACCAAGGCAGGTGAGATTGGTTCCTCGACCATGCCGCACAAAGTTAATCCGATTGATTTTGAGAACTCCGAAGGTAATCTGGGAATTGCGAACGCACTCCTTCGTCATTTAGCCGAAAAACTTCCGATTTCACGCTGGCAGCGCGATCTGACCGACTCCACGGTTCTGCGTAATTTAGGCCCAGCATTGGGTCACAGTGTATTGGCGTACGATAGCGCTCTGCGCGGTCTGTCTAAATTAGAGGTAAATGAATCCGCGATTGCATCTGATCTAAATGATTGCTGGGAAGTTCTCGCTGAGCCCATTCAAACGGTCATGCGCCGTTATGGGATTGAGAACCCTTATGAGCAATTAAAGGATTTAACCCGGGGCAAGGCGATTACGCGTGATGTATTGCAGCGTTTTATTAAAACCCTCGCGATTCCTGAACCAGAAAAGAAACGTTTACTGAAAATGACCCCCGCTTCTTACACGGGCAAGGCAGCTGAGTTGGCATCGCGATTGAAGTCAAGCACGCGTTGAGTCGATCTAATCGTCCGATTACGCATTATCCCTTTGGCCTCTATTTTTTGTATGAGGCAATTTGGCATCTATTGATACCGATTGTCATTTTGCGACTCCTGTGGCGCAGTCGTCACCATCGGGGTTACCGTCAGCATATCGCTGAGCGCTATGGATTCTATGAAATCAAGAAATTACAACCCCAGCCGGTATGGATTCATGCAGTCTCAGTAGGTGAAACGCATGCAACCCAAGCCTTGATCGAGACGCTACTCCATGAAGGCCACCCGATTCTTCTAACGCACATGACTCCCACGGGGCGTGAGGCTGGGAGAGCGCTCTATTCGAAGGCCATTCAACAGGGACGACTTGTACAAGTCTATTTACCTTACGATATTTGTTGGGCGATCGAGCGCTTCCTAAAGCATTTTCAGCCCCGACTGGGCCTTTTAATGGAAACCGAGGCATGGCCTGGTTTTGTATTGCGTGCGCGTCAACTGGGAATACCGCTTTTTCTCATCAACGCTCGTCTATCCGAACGTAGTTTGAAGCGGGTACAAAGTTTTGGACGAGCAGGGAAAACACTGTTTCAGTCATTTGCAGGTATTTTGGCCCAGTCAGCGCATGATGCAAAGCGCTATCAAGCGCTTGGTGTTGATAATGTTCATATCGTCGGTAATATGAAGTTCGATATTGCCAGTCCACCTGAAACACTTGCCTTAGGAAAGCATTGGAAAAATGCTATTCAAGCTCAGGAGCGCCTTGTAGTTTGCGCAGCAAGTACTCGAGCTGGTGAAGAAGCAATCATTCTGGATGCCTGGAAGGATATTTTGAGGACCAACACTTGGCCCCATCGGCCAATACTGATCATGGTGCCACGTCATCCAGATCGCTTCTCTGAGGTTGCTGATCTTATTGATCAATCGGGATTGGCCTTTGAGCGCCGCTCGAGCTTGAGTGATCCTCGTTCCAGCGAGGAAATGGACCCATCCTTGCATTGGGAAAAAATTGACGTTTTACTCGGCGACTCGATGGGTGAGATGGCGGCCTACTATGCTGCCAGTGATTTTGTAGTGATGGGCGGAAGTCTGTTGCCAACCGGTGGACAAAATTTAATTGAAGCGTGCGCAAATGGTTGCCCAGTGATTTTGGGGCCGCATACCTATAATTTTCAGAAAGCCAGTGAGGATGCGATTGCTTGCGGTGCAGCCATTCGAGTTACTGGGGATTCTGAACTGGCATTAATGCATGCCTTAGCAAAGGCGATTCAAAATCTTCTAATTAATACTGTGGAGCGCAAGGAGCGCGCTACCCACGCTCTTTATTTTGCCGCGGAACATCAAGGCGCAACCCAGCGAATCTTAGAGCAGCTTAGACCTGCGCTCCAAAATTAGGATCGTCTGGGCGGTTACCCTCGTTGGGTTTGCGATCGGCTTTGATAAGGTCTTCGCGTTTAATGCCAAGCCACATCGCAATAGCAGCAGCGACGAATACCGATGAATAGATTCCAAACAAGATGCCAATCGTAAGCGCAAGGGCAAAATAAAAGAGGGACGGCCCACCAAAGATTAGCATTGCAACCACCATCATCTCGGTGCTGCCGTGCGTGATGACGGTACGGCTAATCGTACTTGTAATGGCGTTATCAATAATCTCGCGGGTGCTCATCTTGCGCTGCCTACGAAAACTTTCACGAATCCTATCAAAGATCACTACCGACTCGTTCACCGAGTAGCCAAGAACCGCCAATACAGCGGCTAGCACGGAGAGCGAGAACTCCCACTGAAAGAAGGCAAAAAATCCCAAAATAATCACCACATCATGCAAGTTCGCCAAAATACCAGCCACCGCAAATTTCCACTCGAAGCGAAATGCAAGATAAATCATGATGCCGATCACAACAAAGATCAGGGCTTTAATTCCGTCAACCGCGAGTTCTTTGCCAACCTGTGGCCCCACGTACTCAACCCGCTGTAGCTTCGCCCCAGAATTATTCGCTTCAAGTACTTGCATGACCGCAGTACTTTGCTGCGCAGACGGAATGACTTGACCCGTTTGATCTCGCTGGAGAGGCAGGCGAATCATGACATCGCGCGAACTTCCAAAGTTCTGAATTTGGCTGTCACTGTATCCAATTTTGGCAATCTGATCACGAATGGAATCGAGTGGGGCAGTTTGGGGATAGGAAATCTCCATCACGGTACCGCCGGTAAACTCAATCGAGAGATGTAAACCTTTTTGCCAAATAAAAAAGATCGCGGCTAAAAATGTAATAAACGAAAATGCATTAAGAAGCAATGCATGGCGCATGAAGGGAATATCTTTGCGAATTCGGAAAAATTCCATGACTTATTTACCCTGTGGGCGCCAAACTTGGCCAATCGAAATGGACTGTAACTTCTTTTGACGCCCATACCAAAAGTTGACTACGCCGCGCGCAAAGAAGACCGCGGAGAACATTGAGGTCAAGATACCAAGGCAATGAACAACCGCAAAGCCCTTAATGGGACCCGAGCCAAAGGCAAGTAAGGCTAATCCAGCAATTAGTGTGGTGATGTTGGAATCCAAGATTGTGGCCCATGCTTTATCAAATCCAATGGCAATGGCGGTGTGGGGAGCCGCACCATTACGTAGCTCTTCCCGAATCCGCTCATTAATAAGTACGTTGGAGTCAATCGCCATACCAATCGCTAATGCCATTGCGGCAATGCCTGGCAGGGTGAGTGTGGCTTGTAGCATTGACAGCAAGGAGATCAAGAGAACCAAATTAACTCCAAGCGCAATCACTGAGAATGTGCCAAAGAGCATGTAATAGGCAATCATGAAAATCGCAATGGCTGCAAAACCATAGATGAGGGAGGTAAATCCTTTCTCAATATTCTCTAGGCCTAAGCTGGGGCCAATGGTGCGTTCCTCAATAATTTCCATCGGGGCAGCCAAGGATCCAGCACGCAGGAGGAGGGCGAGATCATTAGCACTTTCAGTGGTGGGTTGCCCAGTAATTTGGAACTTGGAACCAAATTCACTTTGAATGGTGGCAATGGTTAGCACCTCACCCTTGCCCTTTTCAAACAAAATCATGCCCATGGGTTTGCCAATGTTCTCACGCGTTATTTCTTGCATGACTCGTCCACCAGCGGCATCAAGTGAGATATTGACCGAGGGTCGCTGGTTTTGATCAAAACCAGCACTGGCATCAGTGATGCGATCGCCTGTGAAGATCACTGATTTTTTAAAGACGCCTAAGCGATTCTCACCAAAGCGAAATACATCGGTGCCCGGTGGCGGGGTTTCGTTTAGACCAATGGTTGAAGCGACGGGGTCGGCTAGGCGTGATTCAAGGGTTGCGGTGCGACCAATAATATCTTTGGCACGCGCTGTATCTTGAACCCCAGGTAGCTGCACCACGATGCGCTCAGCCCCTTGTTGCTGAATGACCGGTTCTTTAACCGCCAACTCATTGACTCGTTTATTAAGGGTAATGATGTTTTGCTTGACCGCATTCTCTTGAACTTCTTTTAGGGCGCTCGCTTTAAACCGTCCAACCAGTTTGGCGCCATCGGCTGCTTTTTCAATGAGCCACTCCAATTCTGCTTGAGGACCCGCCAGTGCCGCGCGGGCAGCATCTGCTTCTGAAGTCGATCCAAAGCGAATCGTGATCGTGTCGCCTGCGCGTTCAATGCCTTGATGACGAATCCCTTTATCCCGGAGCTGCCCACGAATATCGGTTGCTAAAGAGGTCAGTTTCTTCTGGACCGCACCTTGCATATCGACTTGCAACAAGAAATACACGCCACCGCGTAGATCCAGACCCAAAGGCATGGGAAGTGCATTGATTGAGCTTAGCCAATTTGGGGTATTGGAGAGTAGATTGAGGGCCACAATATAGTTGGGCTCTTTGGGGTCGGCATTGAGCTTCTGATTAATTAAATCGCGTGCTTTGAGTTGTGTATCGGTATTTTCAAAGCGAATTTTGATGCTGCCGACATTCCCGGTGCGCTCAAAGAAGACCCCCGTATTTTGAATGCTTGATTCGTTAAGGAGGGTCTCAATCCGAGATTGGGTGGTGAGATCAACCTTGATCGTGGGTTTAGCTGCAGAGATTTGAACGGCTGGCGCCTCGCCAAAGATATTCGGTAAGGCATACAAAAAGCCAATGGCAAGGGCTACCCCAATAACCAGGTATTTCCAAAGGGGGTAGCGATTCATAGAGCTGGCTTAGTGGGCACCAATGATGGTGCCCTGATTCATTAAACGGATTTAATCGTACCTTTGGGTAGAACGCTTGTTACCGCATTCTTTTGCATCTGGACTTCGGTACCCGGTATTAATTCAACAGTTACGTACTGATCTTTAACGGCAGTTACTTTCCCCAAAATACCGCCAGCGGTAATGACCTCATCGCCAGCCGCAAGAGCTTCGAGCATTGCTTTGGTCTCTTTCTGTCGTTTCATTTGTGGACGAATCATGATGAAATAAAGCACCACGAACATTAGGATTAGGGGAATAAAGCTCATTAATCCACCAGCATCTCCACCGGCAGCTGGCGCACTTTGCGCAAATGCATTGCTAATCAACATCTTGGGACCTCCAATTAATTACGACACGTAAGCCG
Source organism: Pseudomonadota bacterium (assembly GCA_041174325.1). Lineage (GTDB taxonomy): Bacteria > Pseudomonadota > Gammaproteobacteria > Burkholderiales > Burkholderiaceae > Polynucleobacter. Next base: position 13,251 of record JBEDHB010000004.1, on the reverse strand, counting down.
CAATTCTAAACCGACTGGCTACCGGCCGGGATTTTGAAGCTTACCCTAAAGCCTTAGTCTTGGTGGGGCTCAATCCCGCGTTGGCGCTGGCGATGGAATAGGGCTTTGAATTGCGAGAAAACCCCCTGCGCAAGGGCAGAGCGAATGCCTTCCATGAGCTCGAGGTAGTAATGGAGATTATGAATCGTATTTAACTGAGCCCCTAAGATTTCATTGGCTTTTTGGAGGTGATGCAAATAAGAGCGGGTAAAGTGACGGCAGGTATAGCAAGTGCATTGCATATCAATCGGCCGATCATCATCGCGATAGGCTGCATTGCGAAGTTTGAGGTCCCCAAAGCGGGTAAATAGCCAGCCATTTCGGGCATTGCGGGTTGGCATTACGCAATCAAACATATCAATTCCCATGCTGACCCCAAGAACCAAATCTTCGGGGGTTCCAACCCCCATTAGATAATGCGGTACATGCTTGGGTAGGCGAGGCCCCGTATGACTCAAGATGCGTTCAAATTCAGGCTTGGGTTCACCGACGGAGAGACCGCCAATCGCAATACCATCAAAGCCCTGATTGGCTACGCCGGCGAGTGATTCATCTCGAAGTTTTTCATACATACCACCCTGAACAATTCCAAATAGTGCATTACCTGTTTCTAGCTCTCGAAAGCGCTTGATCGAGCGCTCCCCCCACCGTAGGGAAAGTTGCAGAGATTCACTCGCAGATTTTTCCGAAGTGGGTTGCCCTTGAGATTCATATGGCGTGCATTCATCAAATTGCATGGCAATATCGCTATTCAGTGTTGCCTGAATCTCCATCGAAACTTCCGGGGACATGAATAATTTATCGCCATTGATCGGCGAGGAGAAGGTCACGCCATCTTCGGTAATTTTTCGTAATGCGCCCAAGCTAAATACCTGAAAGCCTCCGGAGTCGGTGAGAATTGGCTTATCCCAGCCCATAAATCGATGCAGACCGCCATGTTTACGAATCACATCTAAACCCGGGCGTAACCATAAGTGAAAGGTGTTCCCCAAGATAATTTGAGCTTGCATTTCATGCAGGTCGCGAGGGGTAACAGCTTTTACCGTGCCATAGGTACCCACTGGCATGAATATGGGGGTTTGAACTTCACCATGGGGTAAGCGTATTTTCCCAAGACGTGCGTGGCTATCGGAGTCCTCTTGGATGCTGGTGAATTCAAGTGGGGTCATACCCGCATTGTCTCAGGTTCGCCGCAGAAACATCGCGTCACCATAGCTAAAGAAACGGTATCGCTCGCGAATAGCATGAGCATAGGCGTGGCGAATCGCATCGACTCCAGCAAAGGCACTAACAAGCATGAGGAGTGTTGACTTTGGTAGATGAAAATTGGTAATTAATGCCTCCACTACCTTGAACTCAAAACCAGGTGTGATAAATAAATTTGTTTCGCCCTCGAGTTGACCGGTGATGGCATAACTTTCAAGCGTTCGAATGCTCGTAGTGCCCACAGCGATCACCTTGCCCTGATTTTGTTTGGTACGTTCAATCGCCTCTATCGTATTTTTGGGGATCGAGTACCACTCGTAGTGCATTTGATGCAGTGTCAAGTCCTCGTGTCGGACCGGAGTAAATGTCCCCGCGCCAACATGCAAGGTAATTGCTGCCTGTTGTACCCCATGATCGCGCAGGCGTTTGAGCAAGGCCTCATCAAAATGCAGCCCAGCAGTCGGTGCTGCAACTGCTCCAGGCTTTTGAGCCATGACTGTTTGGTATCGATTCGTATCTTCTTCATCGGGCGTGTGGCTAATGTATGGGGGTAAGGGGAGCTCACCATAACGCTCCAATACAGCCATCGCATTGTCTGGAAAAATGATTTCGTAAAAATCACTATTACCACCAAGATTGACTCGACCATTCACCACGAGTTCTAGGGCATCATCTGGCGCGCTGGAATCTGAATGAGCACGCAGCTGGATTTTCCCTCCAGGTTTTGGAACCTTGGACGCACGAATTTGAGCAATCGCTTGATTGGGTCCTGTGATTCGTTCAATTAACACTTCAACTTGTCCACCCGTCTCCTTTTGGCCAAAAAGCCGGGCTGGAATGACACGGGTGTCATTAAATATGAGGAGATCATTTGGACCAATTAATTGGACAATATCGGTAAATGAACGATCAATACACTCAGGTCTTCCATTCGCGCTCTGAGCCAGCTCCAAAAGCCGGCTACCGGATCGTTGTGGAAGAGGATGCTGAGCAATTAGCTCAGGCGGGAGGTCGTAGTTGAAGTCGGATAATTGCATGGCATTACTATCGGTGTTGGGATTCTAACCATGAGAGCCAAGTCCACCACAAAAGTACCTAAAACACCAAGCCGTGAGGGGTCTCCAGACCCGCTTGAGAAAATGGGGCTTGGAACGCCTGCCGCATTGGCTTTCCATCTGCCCATTCGTTACGAGGATGAAACCGAGCTGTGGGCGATTGATGAGGCCTGCGCATCGACGTTGCAAGGCGCCGTTCAAACGCAAGGGCGAGTGATTCGCAGTCAGGTCGTTTATCGACCCCGTCGACAGCTTTTAGTCACCATCGAGGACGATGTGGCCACCTTAAACCTTCGTTGGTTAAATTTTTACCCCAGTCAACAAAAGCAAATGGCGATTGGAGTGCATGTACGGGTTCGCGGGGACATTCGGGATGGCTATTTTGGTCCAGAAATGGTTCACCCGACGGTGCGCGTGGTCTCACCTGATGCACCGTTGCCTAATAGCCTAACCCCGGTTTACTCGGTCGTTGCAGGAGTCAGTCAGGCCAAAATTCGGAAGGCAGTGCTCAATGCCTTGAAGGACCCGAGTTTGAAAGAGAGGTTGGCTGAGACGATTCCTAAGAGCGCCTTAAGTCCTGCTGCACAAAGCGTGATGCAATGGAGTCTTCGTGATTCCATCCATTATTTACATCAGCCACCCGTTGATGCCGATACCCAATCCATTATCGAACGAACCCATCCCGCTTGGCGTCGGGTGCAACTAGAAGAGCTAATTGCACAGCAACTTTCCTTAAAGCAAGCACATGCTAGTCGCAGAGCGCGCCCCGCACCGCCAAAACAATCGAATCCGTTAAAAGAATTAAAAAACCTACCCTTGCGGCTGATGCGCTCGTTGGCATTTGAGCTTACGGATGCACAGCAGAGAGTGTGGTCGGAGATTACGCATGATCTATCTGAACCATTTCCCATGAATCGTCTTTTACAAGGCGATGTTGGAAGTGGCAAAACCATCATTGCAGCCTTAGCCAGTGCTCAGATGGTAGAGCGCTCGTTTCAAGCGGCCATCATGGCACCAACTGAGATTCTGGCAGAGCAACATTACTGGAAATTGAAAGAGTGGTTTGAGCCTCTAGGCATTTGTGTTGTTTGGTTATCGGGTGGCATGAAAGGAAAAGAAAAAAAACAAACACAGGAAATGATTGCATCGGGTACGGCTCAAATCATTGTAGGAACGCACGCGCTGATCCAAGACGCTGTTCAATTTGCTGCGCTTGGACTCGCCGTGATTGATGAGCAGCATCGCTTTGGAGTTCGTCAACGCTTGGAGATTACGCAACGCATTGGTTCAGAAACCTATTACTGCCACCAACTGATGATGTCTGCCACTCCGATACCTCGAACCTTGGCAATGACCTATTACGCGGACCTGGATGTATCAGTTATCGACGAGTTGCCGCCAGGACGACAAGTAATTACCACCAAATTAGTTAAAGACGGCAGGCGCCAAGAGGTGATTGAGGGTTTGAAGCAGTGGTTGCAAAAGGGTCTTCAGGCCTATTGGGTTTGCCCGCTGATTGAAGAGTCAGAAGCCTTGCAATTGCAAACAGCAGTAGCCAGTCATGCTGAGTTATCCGAGTATTTATCCGAATACAAGCTGGCGTTGATTCATGGGCGTCTTAAAGCGGATGAGAAGGCAGCTATTATGGCCGCGTTTAAAGCAGGTCAGATTGACGTATTGGTGGCGACCACGGTGATTGAGGTTGGGGTGGATGTTCCCAATGCCGCACTGATGGTGATTGAACATGCCGAACGCTTTGGTTATGCACAGATTCATCAATTACGAGGTCGTGTTGGCAGGGGCTCTAATCAATCGGCCTGCATCCTAATGTATTCTGAGCCTCTATCGTTGGCCGCCAAAGAGCGCTTACAAACCTTGCGAGAGGTTTCGGATGGATTTGTGATCGCAGAGCGCGATCTTGCTTTGCGCGGCCCTGGTGAGCTTTTAGGAGCAAAGCAATCGGGTGAGGCGATGCTGCGGTTTGTTGATTTGCAGCGTGATACCTGGTTAATTCAGATTGCGCAAGAGCTCGCTGAGCATTGGTTGCGCGCTTACCCAGAACTTGTCGAGGCGCATCTAGGTCGCTGGCTGGGCTCACGCACAGATTTTCTAAAGGCTTGATAATAAGAGAATGACCTTAACCGAACTTCGCTATATCGTTGCAGTTGCTCGTGAGCGCCATTTTGGACGTGCTGCCGAAGCCTGTCATGTATCTCAGCCTACCTTATCGGTTGCCATTAAAAAGTTAGAAGAAGAACTGCAAACCCAAATATTTGAGCGTACCAGTTCAGACGTGGCCCTCACAACTCTTGGTGCGGTGATTATTCAGCAGGCGCAACGAGTCTTAGAGGAAGCCAATGCACTCAAGCATCTTGCAAAACATGGACAAGACCCTTTGTCTGGACCATTGCGACTTGGAGCGATTTATACCGTCGCACCTTATTTATTGCCAAGTCTTGTTCGTGTGGCACGCGATACCTTGCCAAAAGCCCCATTATTTTTGGAAGAGAACTATACGGTACGTTTGATTGAGATGTTGCGTCAAGGCGAGCTCGACTGTGCCATTTTGGCTGATCCATTTCCAAGCACTGGTTTGGATTTTGTGGACCTCTATGAGGAACCTTTCTTGGTGGCGATACCCAAGGGGCATGAGTGGTCGGACCGAAAAACAATTGGTCAAAAAGAGCTCAAAGAACAAAATACCTTGCTATTAGGCGCTGGGCATTGCTTTCGGGATCATGTGCTCGGCGTTTGTCCTGAACTCAACCGATTTGGTACCGGCCTAACGCTTGGAGAGCATCGTAGTTTTGAAGGATCCTCGTTAGAGACCATCCGACAAATGGTTGCCGGGGGTATTGGAATTACGGTCTTGCCGCGCACCTCGGTGAGCAATCCAAATGATCGCGACGGATTGATCCTCTATATCCCATTTGAGGCACCCGAGCCAACTCGGCGTGTTAGCCTGGTCTGGCGCAAAGGCTATCCTCGAGTAGAGGCCATGAAAGCAATTGCTCGGACCATTCGAGCGTGTGATTTACCTGGAGCGAGGTTGCTCTGATTTCTGAGCGTTTGCAGTCTTATATCTATCTGGTGCGCTTGGATAAGCCCATCGGCATTCTTTTGCTGTTATGGCCAACGCTTTGGGGCCTTTGGATTGCGAGCGATGGTTTTCCAAGCCTCATCGTTTTATTGATTTTTTGTTTGGGAACCGTCTTGATGAGAAGCGCTGGTTGCGCAATCAACGACTACGCTGACCGTGATTTTGATAAACATGTCCAACGCACACAGCATCGCCCTCTAACCAGTGGAAAAATATCCAAGTACGAGGCAATTGCAATAGCCGTGATCTTGGCATTGATCTCATTTGGATTGATTCAGCCCTTAAATGGATTGACTAAGCAATTGTCGGTGGTCGCAGTTCTACTAGCAGCCATTTATCCTTTCACGAAACGCTTTTTTTCGATTCCTCAAGCAATTCTGGGCTTAGCATTTGGTTTTGGCATTCCCATGGCGTTTGCGGCAGTACAAAATCACATACCACTGGAGGCCTGGATCTTATTTATTGGTAATGTTTTCTGGGCGATTGCTTACGATACTGCCTATGCCATGGTTGATCGGGATGACGACCTGCGTCTGGGACTAAAAACCTCAGCCATTACCTTTGGACGATTTGATGTAACCGCAATTTCGATTTGTTATGGGCTCTTGTTGGCCTCTCAAATTTGGGTGGCTGAGATGATTGAGCTGAGTTCTTGGTTTTATGTGGGCTGGTTCTTAGCACTCGGTTGCGCGGTGTATGAGCTACGACTGGTCGCCACCCGGCAACGCGAAGCATGCTTTAAAGCCTTCTTACATAACAACTGGTTAGGGGCTGCGCTTTTTTTGGGAATTGTGCTTGGACTGGCGCTACGCTCGTAGTCTAGGATTGCCCAAATTCTTTCGCCATGGCCGCCCCACGCTTTTGAGCAGCAAGTAGGGCCTCTTGCAAAATCACTGCCCACTGTTGCTGATCAAGGACTTCCAGTGCAGCAGCGGTGGTTCCACCTTTGGAGGTCACTTTTTGACGAAGGCTCATGGGGGATTCTGGTGATTGGAGAGCGAGAGCGGTCGCCCCCATCAGAGTTTGATAGGCCAATTCACGAGCGATCTCTGGCGCAAGCCCCATTTTTTCACCACCCGCTTGAAGGGCTTCCAAAAAAGCAAACACATACGCTGGACCACTACCCGATAAGGCGGTCACCGCATCCATTTGGGATTCATTAGGCACCCAAATGACTTTACCAACGGCAGAGCCGATCGTTTGAGCATATTGCCGTTGTTGCTCACTGACGCAGGCCGGCGCAAACAAACCGGTGATCCCTTGATTGATCAGGGCAGGGGTATTGGGCATGGCACGAATGCATGCAGAGTATTCAAGCCAGCGTGACATATCGGTAATTTGGATTCCAGCCGCAATGCTCAGAATCGCCGGGCCATGAGCGATATGTTGTAAATACTTGCCGAGTTCAGTAGCTGCAGTTTTAAAGTCTTGAGGCTTGATGGCTAAAACAATGATGTGTGCTGTCCCAAGCTTCTGATGCGCATCACCCATGGCAGCATAAGTTGCAATTAAAAAATCGCGCTCAAGAAGCTTTGCAGTCTGTGCTTGCGGTTCAATCACGCAGATGGACTTTGGGTCGGCGCCCTGCTGCAACAAGCCGCCAATCATGGCCCTGGCCATATTGCCACCACCAATAAATACGGTATTCATCGGTTGGATGTTTGTCATGACTCTATCGTAGCGCTTTGTTTGCGCTCTCCAAAAATTGCACTACCAACGCGTACCATCGTTGCGCCCTCAGCAATGGCTGCCTCAAGATCGTCGGACATACCCATCGATAGGGTGTCAAAGTCCTCAAAGCCGACCACTTTTTGTGTTTGCATCCGAATATCCTCAAATAAGTGCCGCATCGCTGCAAAAGCTTCACGCTGCTCGATCTCGTTTGTACTAGGAGCTGGGATAGCCATGAGTCCACGCAACACTAAACCTGGAAGCGAGGCCACTACCTTGCAAAGTTGCAAGGTTTCATTTGGCAAAACACCGGATTTGCTCACTTCCTCGCTAATATTGACCTGCACACAGGCTTGAAGGGGCCCCAAGCGGCTATGAGCTTGCCGTTGATCTGAGAGGCGTTGCGCAATTTTCTCGCGATCAATCGTATGGATCCAATCAAAGTGTTCCGCAATGTCAGATGTTTTATTGCTTTGGAGTGGGCCAATAAAATGCCACTCCAGCCAGGGGCGCAATTGATCGAGTCGCCCAATCTTCTCGACTGCCTCCTGCACGTAATTCTCACCAAAGGCTTTCTGACCGGCGTGCATCGCTTCCTCAACTGCACTCGCCGGAAACGTTTTGCTAACTGCAATTAATTCAATTGACTCTGGATCCCGACCGTAGCGTTCAGCTACCGCATCGATGCGGTGCCGAACAGCCATCAAGCGATCTGTAATTCGGCTCATGGGTTTTTGGGCAATAATTGATCGATGATTTCAATCCAATGGCGCACGGGCAGATGATCTTGATGTAAATGACTAATGCAGCCAATATTGCCAGAGACGATGGTTTTGGCTCCCGATTGCGCACAGGCAGCCTCTAGATTTTGTAGTTTCTGGGACCGTAATTGCTCAGAAAGATTGGCTTGCAAAATCGAATATGTACCCGCTGAGCCACAGCACAGATGACTATCAGTGCACAAATGAACCGAAATCCCCAGACTTTCGAGAAGGCCTTCAACCTTCCCACGGATTTGTTGACCATGCTGCAATGTACATGGAGGGTGGTAAACCACACCAGGCTTTGGGTGTGAGCCAATTTGGCCAATTAATGCATCTTTAAATTCAGGCAAGAGCTCTGAAACATCTCTACATAACTGCGAGACACGCTGCGCTTTGTTCGCATAAACCGGATCATCCGCTAGCAAATGACCATAATCTTTGACCATGACGCCGCAGCCCGATGCATTCATCACAATCGCTTCTACTGAGTCCTTGCCATTCTCAATCAATGGCCACCACGCATCAATATTACGCTTCGCATCCTCAAGACCACCCACTTGATCATTGAGGTGATACCGTAGTGCACCACAACACCCCGCTTTGGGAGCGCTGATGAGTTGAATACCTAATGCATCGAATACCCGTAGCGTGGCATGGTTGATATTGGGCAACATGCCGGGTTGGACGCATCCATCGAGCATTACCATTTTGCGAGCATGCAGCTGATTGGGTCTGCGCCCTGCCGGTAAGCCGTTTGGTACTTTACGCGCGAGTGAACCGGGCATTAATGGCCGCATCACGCGGCCTATGGCCATGGCTGTATCAAATAATGGCTTATTGGTTAGACCTTCTTTTAACATCCAACGTGTTATTTTTTGCCCAACAGGCCGAGACGCTGTTTTCTCTTCGGCCCACTTGCGACCGATGTCAACTAACTTGCCATACTCCACACCGCTGGGGCAGGTGCTTTCGCAATTTCGACAGGTTAAACAACGATCCAAATGGGTTCTGGTCTTTTCAGTAGGAGCCTGACCCTCAGCAATTTGCTTGATCAGGTAAATGCGACCACGAGGCCCATCCAGCTCATCACCCAACAACTGATAGGTTGGGCAAGTTGCTGTACAAAAACCACAGTGCACGCATTTACCCAAAATGCGTTTTGCTTCCATACCATCCGCGGTATTGATAAATTCAGGAGCTAATTTTGTTTCCATGCTTAAGGTAAGCGCCCAGTTGTAAATACACCAAAGGGATCAAAGGAGTGTCGCAACCGTTTTTGGATAGCTTCTAATCCAGCCGTGAGGGGATTTGAATCCAAGCGAGTAAATCGTTCAAATACCCCTGAGATCGATGATCGAAAGCATGTCACATGACCGCCATGCAGTAATGCTAGCTCTCGTAACGCTTTCGCTGTCGATTCATTGGTAGGAGCTTGTATCCAACGCTCTTGTCCATGCCATTCCATGATGATTTCCGGTAAACAATTCGTTGGCAACTCAAGCACTGGGCAGTTAGCTGGCAATGAAAGTCGCCAAAGGGCGTGATGATTTGATATTTGGTTAAACCAAGAAAGCTGCTGTTCACGAAGATTGCGCCAAAATAGATCAGCCTCTGCATCATCGAGCAGGCTAGCACCCAGTAGATCTTGCATCATTTGACTGGCAGATGTCACTGCGGCATTAGCACCTGCCAAACGAATCGTTAGTTCGCCTTCACCGCCTGTGTGGCCGATCCATACGCTGGCATTGAGTGGCAAAGGTTGCCCAGCCCATTCGTTTAGGATTTTTAATGCATTGGCAGCGCTCATCTTGCAGCGAAGACTCGCAGTTGCAGCAGGCTTTGGCAGTACTTTTACGGAAGCCTCTAAAAGTAGGGCAAGTGTTCCTAGTGAGCCGGGTAGAAGGCGCGAGACATCGTACCCAGCAACGTTTTTCATGACCTTGCCGCCAAAGGATAGGTCTTCACCGCGACCATCCATGAGCCGAGTTCCCAAAACAAAGTCTCGTAAATTTCCGGTGCTAATGCGAGCAGGACCAGCGAGACCCGCAGCAATGACGCCTCCAAAGGTCGCATCGTCACCAAAGTGAGGCGGCTCAAACGGCAGGATCTGATTATTTTTGGCCAAGGTTGACTCGATTTCTGCAATCGGCGTACCGGCACACGCCGTGATCACTAACTCCTCAGGTTGGTAATCCAATATTCCCTGATATGAGTTTGTGCTCAAAATAGGGGCTTGGCATGGGTTACCGTACCACGATTTTGTATTGCCACCTTGAATTGATAGAGCTTGATTCTTTTTGCCAGCCTCAATAATTTGCTCACGAAACTGCGAGAGTACTGTTTCGTTCATGCCTAGAAGCGCTCCAGCTCAGGGTGGGGTAATACGCCACCACTTACGCGTATCCGTCCATATTCAGCACAGCGATTGAGAGTTGGAATGGCTTTATCAGGATTTAAAAGACGATCTGGATCAAACGCCGCTTTAACACCCCAAAAACGCTCACGCTCCTGTTCGCCAAATTGCACACACATGGAATTAATCTTTTCGATGCCTACGCCATGTTCACCAGTGATGGTTCCCCCGAGCTCAACACAGGCCTCAAGAATTTCAGTACCAAATTCTTCGGCACGGTGCCATTCATCCGGATCAGCACCATTAAATAAAATCAGGGGATGCATATTGCCATCCCCTGCATGAAAGACATTGAGACAGCCCAGACCATATTTGGCCTCCATACCTTTAATGCGCTTCAGTAGGGTTGCAATATGGCGCCTTGGAATGGTTCCATCCATGCAGTAATAATCCGCTGCAATCCGTCCGGCAGCCGGGAAGGCATTTTTGCGTCCACTCCAAAAGCGTAAGCGCTCTGCTTCACTGTCAGATACTTGAATGCGACTAGCCCCTTGTTTTTCTAGCACGGCATTCATGCGTGCGATTTCTTCTTCGACCTCTTCGGGGGTTCCATCCGATTCGCACAATAAGATTGCCTCCGCATTGAGGTCATAGCCGGCGTGCACAAATTCTTCAACGGCACGCGTAGTTGGTTTGTCCATCATCTCTAAACCAGCTGGAATAATCCCCGCAGCAATAATAGCGGCAACTGCATTGCCACCTTTTTCAATGTCATCAAAACTGGCCATGATGACGCGAGCTAATTTTGGTTTGGGAACGAGCTTTACGGTGATCTCAGTGACAATCCCGAGCATTCCTTCGCTACCAATCAACACAGCCAGCAAATCTAATCCTGGTGAATCGGGTGCCATGCTGCCAAATTCCACCACATCACCATTCATGAGGACGGCACGAACACGCAATACATTGTGTAGCGTCAAGCCATACTTTAAGCAATGCACTCCACCCGAGTTCTCATTGACATTTCCGCCAATCGAACAAGCAATCTGCGAGGATGGATCGGGCGCATAGTACAAACCATGCTTTGCAACCGCCTCTGAGATCGCAAGGTTTCGGACGCCTGGTTGCACAACTGCAGTGCGCGTAAAGGGATCGACCTGCAAAATCTTTTTAAACTTTGCTAACGATAAAACTAAACCCTGCTCAATCGGCATTGCTCCGCCAGAAAGTCCGGTACCCGAGCCGCGGGGCACCACAGGTACCCCCAAAGCCTTACAGGTCTTCAGGATATTGATCACTTGTTCTTCATTTTCAGGAAGCGCGACCGCGAGGGGCATTTTGCGATAGGCCGCCAAGCCGTCGCATTCATAGGGAATGGTGTCTTCGGGCTGCCAAAGCAGGGCATCTTCCGCCAGAAAAGGCCGCAACGCATCGACCAAAATAGCCTGTTTTGCTTGCAGGGATTGGATTTCGGCAGAAGAAGAGGGTGAATTCATTCGCCTATTTTAGCCATTTACCTATAATCTGTTCATGGGAAATCGACTATCAAAAATTGCAACCCGAACCGGCGATGCCGGTATGACCGGCCTTGGTGATGGTAGCCGTGTTGAAAAGGATCATTTACGCATCTGCGCCATGGGCGATGTGGATGAGCTGAACTCGCAAATTGGGGTTTTGATGACCGAAGATCTCCCTCTGTCAATTGCTTCAGACCTTCAGGCATTACTGTTACGAGTCCAGCATGATTTATTTGACTTGGGTGGAGAGCTTTGTATTCCAAATTACACGTTATTAAAAATTGAGCAAGTCGAGCAACTTGATACTTGGTTGGCTTATTACAACGCCCATCTTCCCCCGCTAAAAGAATTTATCTTGCCAGGAGGAACCCGTGCAGCGGCTCAGGCGCATGTCTGCCGAACAGTCTGTCGGCGCGCCGAGCGCTCCATTGTTAAATTAGGTTGGGTTGATCCAATTGCCGACTCACCGCGTCAATACGTCAATCGTTTGTCTGATCTTCTATTTGTGCTCTCCCGGGTTTTAAATCAAGCCGCTGGTGGTCAAGATGTTCTGTGGAAGAATCAAAATAAACCACAAGACAGTTAGAAAGAAAAACGCGGCGTTGAGCCGCGTTCCTAATCAATAAAAATGGTGACTAGGTGCGTCGCCGCTTACGAACTGCCTGAGCAAGACGCTCGAGAACTTTCACAGAATCATCCCAGTTAATGCAGGCATCGGTAATGCTCTTACCGTATTCCAATTGCTTCGGATCATCTTTGCCGGGTGTGAACTTCTGAGCGCCGGCGTTTAAATGACTTTCAATCATGACCCCAAAAATCTTACGGGATCCACGCTCGATTTGTTCGGCAATATTATTGGCAACATCCATTTGCCGTTGGTGCTGTTTACTTGAATTGGCATGGGAGAGATCGACCATTAAAGAAGCTGGTAACTTTGCAGCTTCTAGTTCAGCACACGCTGCCTCAACATACTTTGCTTCGTAATTAGGCTCTTTACCGCCGCGCAGAATCACGTGACAGTCTTTATTACCCTTGGTTTCAACGATTGCGACCTGGCCATTTTTATGGACCGATAAGAAATGATGTGGCCGATGTGCTGCTTGAATTGCATCGGTTGCAATTTTGATATTGCCATCGGTACCGTTTTTAAATCCGATTGGAGCCGACAGTCCGGAACTGAGTTCGCGGTGAACTTGACTCTCTGTGGTTCTGGCACCAATGGCACCCCACGAAATCAGATCAGCAATATATTGGGGTGAAATCACATCGAGGAACTCGCTACCAGCTGGCATACCTAGGCGATTAATTTCCATGAGAACCTGGCGTGCAATTCGTAGGCCTTCTTCGATCTTAAAACTCTCATCGAGATAGGGGTCATTAATGAGCCCCTTCCAGCCAACCGTGGTACGGGGTTTCTCAAAATACACGCGCATCACAATTTCAAGATCATCTGCTAAGCGAGTGCGCTCTTTCATGAGGCGTTGGCAGTACTCCAGCGCTGCAGAAGGGTCGTGTATTGAGCAAGGGCCAATGATCACTAAGAGCC
>JBEDHB010000003.1:0-22323 GCA_041174325.1 Pseudomonadota bacterium | reverse complement strand
TTAATTCAGAGTAAGTGGTCACTTCAATAATTAAACCGGGCAGATTTGTTCTTCCAAAAGGAACCTCGACCAACATCCCAATCTGGGGCCTGGCACGAAGGGCTTCTTTATCCCAAAGGTAATCAAACGCCTCGCGAAGAGGCCGATCAACAACAACTTTCACGATGATTGGTATTGGTTGATTCAATGAAATAGTATGTTGATTAATCTGTGGATAACTTTGTGGAGAACCGCTGCCTAAGCCCATAAAGAAGAAAAGCGATAGCGGATCCTAACTTAATTGATTTGAACGAAAATTAATGAATATACAATTAAATCAATAACTTATCGCATATACTCAAACCAGGATGTGTGGTCTATTCACAATCCCCATGAAATCCAATGAACTGGCATCATTTGTGCATAAGTCTAGCCTTAAACCCACCAAACCAATGGGGTAGAACGGCTTAATTAAGGCCTGCGTAAATATTCTGAATGCTCGATAACGGTCTTAGCTAAAACAGTAACGCTATCCGGATTGGTAAATTGAGAGATTCCGTGTCCCAAATTAAAGATGTGGCCATCGAGGGGATGAAGATCTGCCCTCAGTGCGGGGGCATTGGCAAGGCCATCCAGAATTTTTTTGGCCTGCGCCTCAATTTGTTCTGGATTAGCAAACAAGGCCAAGGGGTCAAGATTGCCCTGGAGCGCAATTAATTTGTTTTTTTCGACTAACCGGGTTCTTGCTTTAGCCACCGACATTGTCCAATCGAGCCCAATAACATCGGCTCCGGACTCGGCCATGTCATCAAGCCACAAACCGCCGCCTTTAGTAAAAATAATAATCGGCACTTTTTGGGCATTTAGCTGTTGAGGAATCTGTTCAATCACCTTACGCATACTTGCCAATGAGATGTCTTGGTATAAACCATCGGGCAACAGTCCTCCCCAGGTATCAAAAATCATCAGGGCTTGAGCGCCAGATCGTAATTGCTCAGTCAAATAGGCGGCTACGGATTGAACATTGATATCCAAAATATGCTTAAGCAAATCTGGACGATTGAACATCATGGTCTTTGCATGTCGAAAATCGTCCGATCCTGAACCATCAACCATGTAACAGGCTAAGGTCCATGGGCTACCCGAGAATCCAATCAGGGGAACGCGCTGCTTGCCATCTTGGACCAAGGACTTCCGAATCTGCGCCACCGCATCAAATACATATTGAAGTTGTTGCAGGTCGGCGGGCCTTAAATTTTTAACAGCCTCTTCGGTGCGAAGGGGGCGAGCAAAGCTCGGGCCCTCGCCAGCAGCAAACTGCAAACCCAGGCCCATCGCATCAGGAATGGTCAAAATATCAGAAAATAGAATAGCGGCGTCTAAGGGGTAACGATCCAATGGCTGTAGTGTGACCTCTGTTGCATAAGAGGGGCTTTTGGCAAGACCCAAAAAACTACCCGCCTTAGCACGAGTTGCGTTGTATTCCGGCAAATAGCGGCCGGCTTGACGCATTAACCACAAGGGTGTGCGATCGGTTTTTTGACCTAAACAGGCCTTAAGAAAACGATCGTTTGCTAACAATTGGGATTACTTCTTACGACGTAGACGCGCTATGGCGGCTAACTGGGCTGCTGCCATTGCAAACTCGGACTGGGCATAAGCGATGTCGAAATCGCCAGCGCGATTTTGCATGGCTTCTTCAGCACGCCTTTTGGCCTCAAGCACCTTGGCCTCATCGAGATCATGCCCACGAATTGCGGTATCAGCTAATACCGTAACGCAATCTGGCTGAACCTCTAAATAGCCGCCAGCAACGAATACAAACTCTTCATCGCCATCTGCCTTTTCAATCCGAACTGAGCCGGGCCGAATTCGAGTAATCAAAGGTGTATGGCCATGCAAAATTCCGAGCTCGCCAGTCTCTCCGGGCAAGGCTACAAATTTTGCCTCTCCACTAAAAATCGACCGCTCTGCGCTCACCACATCAACATGAATGGTTGCCATTAGAGTTTCTTCGCCTTCTCAATGACCTCATCAATCGAACCAACCATGTAAAAAGCCTGCTCTGGCAAATGGTCAAGCTCTCCACTAACAATCATCTTAAATCCACGAATGGTTTCTTTCAGCGGAACGTATTTTCCAGGTGAGCCAGTAAACACTTCGGCAACGTGAAAAGGCTGCGACAAGAACCGTTGGATCTTACGGGCGCGAGCAACAGCAAGCTTGTCTTCTGGTGAGAGCTCGTCCATACCCAAAATCGCAATGATATCTCGCAACTCTTTGTAACGCTGCAAGGTCATTTGCACACCACGCGCCACCTCATAATGCTCAGTTCCTACCACCTGAGGATCAAGTTGTCGGCTCGTTGAATCCAAAGGATCAACTGCTGGATAAATACCTAAAGCTGCGATGTCACGGGATAACACAACTGTAGAATCCAAATGCAAGAATGTGGTTGCTGGTGATGGGTCAGTTAAATCGTCAGCCGGAACATAAACAGCCTGAATCGATGTAATCGAACCCGTTTTGGTTGAGGTAATTCGTTCTTGGAGTTTACCCATTTCTTCAGCCAAGGTGGGCTGATATCCCACGGCGGATGGCATGCGGCCTAGTAGAGCAGATACTTCAGTACCTGCAAGGGTATAACGGTAAATATTATCAACGAAGAACAAGATGTCACGGCCTTCATCGCGAAATGCCTCAGCCATTGTTAAGCCGGTTAACGCAACACGCAATCGGTTACCCGGAGGCTCGTTCATCTGACCAAAGACCATCGCCACTTTGTCGATCACATTTGACTCTTTCATTTCGTGATAGAAGTCGTTTCCTTCACGAGTACGCTCACCCACTCCAGCAAACACGGACAAACCCGAGTGCTGCTTGGCAATGTTATTAATGAGCTCCATCATGTTCACTGTTTTTCCAACGCCCGCACCACCAAACAGCCCAACCTTACCGCCTTTAGCAAAAGGACAAACGAGATCGATCACCTTAATTCCGGTTTCAAGCAAATCAACCGAAGGGGATAGCTCATCAAACTTTGGTGCGGCTTGATGAATCGAGCGGCGCTCTTGCGTTGCAATTGGGCCGGCGTCATCAATCGGACGGCCCAATACATCCATGATGCGGCCTAAGGTTGCCGGGCCGACTGGCACAGAAATTCCAGCGCCGGTGGCCTTCACCTCCATGCCGCGGCGCAAGCCATCACTGGCTCCCATCGCAATCGCGCGAACAACGCCATCGCCAATTTGCTGCTGCACTTCAAAGGTCAATCCCTTTTCAGCAAATGAAGCTTCATTGCTGTCCGCCAAGGTTAAGGCGTCATAGATGCTGGGCATTTTGTCTCGGGGGAACTGAATGTCCACCACTGCACCAATACATTGAACAATATTTCCGATGCTCATCACATTTCTCCGCTATTTAATCTTTAAAAATCTCAACTTAAACCGCCGCTGCGCCGCCAACGATTTCGGAAAGCTCTTTGGTGATTGCCGCTTGTCGAGTTTTGTTGTAAACCAACTGCAATTCACCAATGACATTCTTAGCATTATCAGAAGCTGCCTTCATGGCCACCATCCTAGCTGACTGCTCGGAAGCCATGTTCTCCGCAACTGCCTGATAAATCAACGCCTCGATGTAGCGCTTTAAAAGGCCGCTCAACACCGACTCCGCATCGGGCTCATAAATATAATCCCAGCCATGGCCTGAATTTGCTTCTTGGCTTAAGTCATCTGCCTCGAGTGGCAAGAGCTTCTCTAAAACAGGCTCCTGCTTCATGGTATTGATAAACCGGGTATACGCCAAATACACCGCATCCACCTCGCCACGCTCAAACGCATCGAGCTGCGCAGTAATGGCCCCAATTAAGCTATCCATGTGCGGGGTGTCGCCCAACTGAACGGACTGAGACAAAAGTTTTGCTTTGGTTCGATTTAAAAACTGCAGCCCCTTCGAACCAATGGCGGTGAACTCGACGGAAACATTCTTTTCACTAAATTCCCGCATTTGATTCGTAACCAAACGAAGGATGTTGGTATTTAAACCGCCGCACAAGCCCTTATCGGTGCTGACCAATATCACGCCCGCTTTCTTAAGCTTGCGTACCGCCATGTACACAGGACGATACTCTGGATTTGCTCTAGAAAGATTGGCAGTAATCGTACGAATTTTCTCGGAGTAAGGTCTCGCTGACCGCATGCGCTCTTGGGCGCGCCGCATCTTCGAGGCAGCGACCATTTCCATCGCTTTTGTGATCTTGCGCGTATTTTGAACGCTCTTGATCTTTGTGCGTATTTCTTTTGTACCGGCCATGATTGCCTATCTTAAAAAGTGCCAGCGCGTTTGAAGTCTTCAATAGCAGAACGAAGGGCAGCCTCATCATCCTTGCTCAAATCCTTGGTGTCCTCAATGCGGCCAACCAAATCGGCATATTTGGACTTTAAGTGCTCGTGCAAACCTTTCTCAAAAGGCAACACCTGTTTGATCTCCAAGTCATCGAAGAAGCCATTGTTCACTGCATACAGAGATGCGGCCATTTGCCATACCTGCATTGGCAAGTACTGGGGCTGCTTCAGTAATTCGGTTACTCGGCGACCGCGCTCTAACTGCTTACGGGTCGCCTCATCGAGATCAGAAGCAAACTGTGCAAACGCAGCTAATTCGCGGTACTGCGCAAGGTCTGTACGAATACCGCCCGATAATTTTTTAATGACCTTAGTTTGTGCCGCGCCGCCCACACGCGATACCGAAATACCGGCATTAATCGCGGGACGAACACCTGCGTTAAACAAGTCGGTCTCAAGGAAGATCTGACCGTCTGTAATGGAGATCACATTGGTTGGCACGAAGGCCGACACGTCACCAGCCTGGGTTTCAATCACCGGCAATGCGGTTAACGATCCGGTTTTTCCTTTAACGGCGCCATTCGTAAATTTCTCTACGTACTCTGCGTTCACACGCGCAGCCCGCTCTAATAAGCGAGAATGCAAATAGAAGACATCGCCTGGGTACGCCTCACGGCCTGGAGGACGGCGCAATAGCAAGGAAATTTGACGATAAGCAACCGCCTGTTTGGTTAAATCATCGTAAATAATGAGGGCATCTTCACCGCGATCACGGAAATACTCGCCCATGGTGCAGCCTGCGTATGCTGATAAATATTGCATTGCGGCTGACTCAGAAGCGCTTGCTGCAACCACGATGGTGTATTCCATCGCACCCAGTTCGGTCAGCTTGCGAACCACGTTCGCAATGGTTGATGCTTTTTGACCGATCGCGACGTAAATACAATAAACACCCTTGCCTTTTTGGTTGATGATGGCATCAACAGCAACTGCGGTTTTGCCGGTTTGACGATCGCCAATAATGAGCTCGCGCTGACCGCGCCCAATAGGTACCATTGCATCGATTGCCTTTAAGCCAGTTTGAACTGGCTGACTAACTGATTGACGCGCTATCACACCGGGCGCGACTTTTTCAATAAAGTCTGTCAACTTCGTATTAATTGGGCCCTTGCCGTCAATAGGCTGTCCTAAAGCATTCACCACGCGACCAAGTAGCTCAGGACCAACCGGAACTTCCAGAATGCGGCCGGTACACTTGACCGCATCGCCTTCTTTAATGTGTGTATATTCACCCAACACAACAGCGCCCACAGAGTCACGCTCTAAGTTCAACGCCAAGCCAATGGTGTTACCGGGAAACTCAAGCATTTCTCCTTGCATCACACCAGATAAACCGTAAATACGACAAATACCGTCAGTAACCGAGATCACGGTTCCCTGATTACGAATTTTAGAATCAACCCCTAATTCGTTAATTCGACTTTTGATCAGTTCGCTGATCTCGGAAGGGTTTAGTTGCATCAATTACTCCTAGATATAAATCAAATATTCTTAATAAATGCTGGTGTTAAGCATTCAACCGATCATGCATTTGGCCAAGCTGCGCTCTTACGGAGCCGTCTAAAACCTCATCGCCCACTTGCACGCGAATACCGCCAATTAAATCGGGATCGATCACAACCGTTGGGCGTAATTCTTTTCCACCAAAATGGCTTTTTAGAGCCGCAAGCAAATCATTCAAAGCGGTGCCCTCGACAGGGAAGGCCGAGGTAATAATGGCTTCTGCAGCACCTTCGCTTTTATTTTTCATCGCGGTAAATTGCTTAGCAATTTCAGGCAAAACAACCAGGCGATGATTATTTGCTAGAAGCTTAATAAAAGCACTAATTGATTCATCGGGTTTTGATTTCAGCAAGCTTTCAACCAGTTTGGCAAGCTCATCGGCGCCCAATTTTGGATTATTGGCAAGCATTAACAATTCGTCATTTTCTAAATACCTAGCAAGCTCATCAAGCTGCGTTGCCCACGGAGTCAAATCAGCTGGCTGCGCACTTGCAAACAACGCTTCAGCATAAGGACGGGCAATCGTGGCAATATCAGCCATTTATAGTTCAGCCTTTAGTTGATCAAGCAATGCAGCGTGCGCTTTAGGATCGACCTCGCGTCGCAAAATTTGCTCTGCGCCTTTAACGGCCAAACTGGCGACCTGATTGCGAAGTTCGTCGCGAGCCTTACCAACCTGTTGGTCTGCATCGGCCTTGGCCTGCGCAATAATGCGTGCGGCCTCTGCTTGGGCATTTGCTTTGATTTCCTCGGCCGCCAATTGGGCCCGCTTTTCAGCCTCTGCAACACGCTGAATGCTTTCCTGACGAGCAGAAGACATTGCCTCTTCTGCCTTTTTCGTCGCATTATCAAGATCTAATTTTCCTCGCTCGGCGGCGGCAAGACCTTCTGCCACCTTGGCAGCCCTCTCATCGAGCGCCTTTACCAATGGGGGCCATATGAAGCGCGCTACGACCCACCATAAAACGAAGAAAACGATCATTTGCGCGAATAAAGTCGCGTTTAAATTCACGATGTTCCTTTCAAAACTTGTTGCAGCAATGGATCTCGACGACCCACAACTAGATTACTTAATAACAGCAAGCAATGGGTTGGCAAATGCGAACAACATCGCAACACCAACACCGATGAGGAAGGCTGCATCGATTAAGCCAGCCAATAAGAACATTTTGGTTTGAAGCTCATTCATTAACTCAGGTTGACGTGCTGCACCCTCAATAAACTTTCCACCCATTAATCCAATGCCTAAACAGGCTCCTAGGGCGCCGAGACCAATAATCAGACCAATACCAATTGCAGTAAGGCCCTGAATGTTTGCTAAAAATTCTTGCATGTTGACTCCTGAGTGATAAAAGTGATGTTAAAAATAAAAAATTAATGCTGACTATGCGCTTGCCCAATGTAAACCAATGTCAACATCATAAAAATGAAGGCCTGCAAAAGAATGACCAGAATGTGAAAAATGGCCCAAGCGGATCCAGCAATCACGTGTCCAACCAAACCAAAAACACTGAGGTCTAAACTAAATGTCCAAACGCTACCGAGAAGGGCGATTAATAAGAAAATCAATTCCCCAGCGTACATATTGCCAAACAACCGCATCCCTAAAGATACGCCTTTTGCAATGTATTCAATAATATTCAGCACTAAATTGAAGGGGGCCAAATACCATTTGGCTCCGAATGGTGCCGATAGGAGCTCGTGGACAAAGCCGCCAACGCCCTTTATTTTGAAACTGTAGAAGAAAACGAGAAGAAGAACAGCAAAAGACATTCCAAGGGTTGCATTTAGATCAGTGGTCGGAACGAGCTTGTGATGCGGAACATGCATCCCAAAATTTTCTAGGAAATGGTTTACGCCAACAACCCAATCTACAGGAACCAAATCAAGGGCATTCAGAAGAAGAATCCAGCAAAAAACAAAGAGGGCGAGAGGCGCAATATAGCTTCGATCGCCATGAACAATGCCTTTTGACTGAGTCTCAACCATTTCAACCAACATCTCGACCAAAGCCTGAAACCGACCAGGAACACCGGGAGTGGCGCGCTTTGCTGCAATTAACAAAAAACCAACAGCCAATAGGCCCATCACAATGGTCCAAAAGAGTGTATCGAGGTTAATTACACTAAAGTCAATAATGGACGACTGGGCGCCGCCAACATTATTCAGATTTTGCAAATGCTCAGCAATATATGCTGTTGGTGTTAAGGGCTCGCTTGAAGCCCCGTTCGCTGCGCTTGCCATCGTTTAGCAATTCCTTTTATTACTCAAAAAGCCGTTCACCGCCAAAGCCACGCCAGCAAATAGCACTTAAGCGTAACACCATAAGTGACCAGCAACGGTATCCACTGCAGATCTGGGAAGCTCATCGCAACCCACACAAACAACGCGATCGTAACGGCAATCTTTATAAACTCGCCAGAAACAACTGCTGCTAACAGACTTCCAGGATTTCGATTTTTTTGTCTTTTGCTTGCACCCAAACGGAGCGCAAACAATATGGCAGGGAAAAATCCAATAAATCCGCCCAAAAGGGCCGAAAAAGCATAAACGTTCAACCCTTGTGGATTCGCAAAAACAGACCAAATCACTACCATTACAAGTGTTGCTGCAACTTGAAGACCAATAATTGCCCAAGGAGATAAAGAGAAGAAGGCCTTTCGGTTCGCCCTTTTAAGGACATCCATTTCTTCCCTGGTGTATACCTTGAAAGCATCTTCTTGCTCGTCAAGCACATCCCAAGATTGCGATGGCGCTGATTGATTTTTTTTGGGAATCAATTTAGCCTCGACATTTTAGTATTCACCCTAAAAAAGATCAATTGATTTAGACATTTTTATTACGAATAGTCCTTAATTCCCAATTTTTTTAACAGGGAATCAAGCTCATCAAAGTGGCTAAAGTGAAGCCGTAGCTCCCCACCCTTTTTATTGGTCTTAAAGGCTGCCTCCAGGCCGATGAGGTCCGATAGGGTTTGGGCCAGCCGCTTGTAATCTTGGTCTTGATTAATTAAGTGATTAGGTTTTCGCTTGGCGGGGGATTTTCGGGCTAAATCCCCTGCGGCCAGGGCTGCCGAGCTCGCCAATCGCTCCGTCTCGCGAACCGAGAGGCCCTGGGCAATAATTTTTTGAGCCAAGGCAACCTGGCTTGAGCCTGGCAGGGTCAGGAGCGCCCTCGCGTGGCCCATGTCCAAATCACCCGATAACAGCATTGCCTGGACGGCCCCCGCAAGCTGAGACAAACGTAGTAAATTAGTAATCGCACTCCTCGATTTACCAACAGCTTTTGCGGCCTGTTCATGCGTAAAACTAAATTCGTTGATGAGTCGCGATAAACCACGCGATTCTTCTAGCGGGTTTAAATCCTCGCGTTGCATATTTTCAATTAAGGCAATTGCGGCTGCAGCCTGATCGTCGACCTCTAAGATTCGAACAGGCACCTCATCAAGACCCGCAAGATTTGCAGCCCGATAGCGGCGCTCGCCTGCAATAATCTCATAACGTCCATTGCCAATTTCTCGAACCAAAAGCGGCTGCATCACACCCCGCTCTCGAATGCTATTGGTGAGCTCCTTGAGCGGCTCGTCGGCTATGATGGTGCGAGGCTGATACTTGCCCGCTTGTAAACGGTTGAGTGGCAACGATTGCCCCGCTTTGCTCTCGGCGGAGCTCACTTCGCCAGCTTTATTGCTTGCGCTTAATAACGCGTCGAGGCCGCGCCCCAATCCCTTTTTCTTATTTGCACTCATCACTTACCTACATGGTTTTAATTCGTTGAACCATTTCACCCGCAAACTCAATATAGGCCTGGGCGCCCCGAGATGATTTGTCAAAAATTACGCCCGGCAAACCAAATGATGGGGCCTCGGCTAAGCGTACATTGCGAGGAATAATTGTTTTAAACACCTTGTCACCAAAGTGCGTATTGAGCTGTTCTGAAACCTGTTGCTGTAAGGTAACTCGGGTATCAAACATCACCCTTAGAAGTCCAATGATTTTTAAATTGGCGTTTAATCTCGCATGAACTTGTTTGATCGTATTTACCAAATCAGACAGCCCCTCTAAAGCAAAATATTCACACTGCATGGGGACCACTACCCCATCTGCCGCACACAGGCCATTAAGAGTTAACAACGACAATGCGGGAGGGCAGTCGATCAATATGAAGTCGTATTGAGCCGCTACTTCTGAAAGTGCGTTTTTTAATCTTGTCTCTCGATCTTCCAAATCAACCAACTCAACCTCGGCGCCAGCCAAGTCACGATTTGCAGGCAAAACGCTATAGCCAGATTCTTTTGCGGGCTGGATTGCTTCGCTCGCAGACGAAATACCGATGAGAACGTGATACACACCACTTTTGATACCAGACTTATCCACTCCAGAGCCCATGGTTGCATTTCCCTGGGGGTCCAAATCCACCAAAAGCACGCGCTGACCCTGGGCAACCAGACCTGCGGCCAAATTGACTGCCGTGGTTGTTTTTCCTACCCCACCCTTTTGGTTTGCGATGCAGAATGTTTTAGCCATAATATTTACTGTTGATATTGAAAAACGAGGAGTCGGCGATCAAGCTTTTGCCCCGGCAAGGAAAGCTCACGCTCTTCAACAAGCTTCCAGTCTAGGCTAGAGACCTCCGAAATTTCTTCTGCGCTTTGTTGGCTCTTCATCGCAAACACAAGGCCTCGAGATTTTAATA
The DNA here is from genome assembly GCA_041174325.1 of Pseudomonadota bacterium. Lineage (GTDB taxonomy): Bacteria > Pseudomonadota > Gammaproteobacteria > Burkholderiales > Burkholderiaceae > Polynucleobacter. Next base: position 11,743 of record JBEDHB010000003.1, on the reverse strand, counting down.
AAGGGCTGGCCAATTCCAATAATCTGTTTAAGCGTGTAAATGCTCGAGCAGTGACGGCGTCAAAGAATGCGGGGTGAGTCTTGGCCACATTCTCAACCCGATTTGCAATCACTTGAAGATGACTTAAGCCCAGGCCTCCACGAACGTGCTGCAAAAAAGCAGCCTTTTTCTTGCTGGCCTCAATCAGACTAAAAAACCACGTGGGCATAAGGATCGCCAGCGGAATCCCGGGCAGGCCTCCACCTGACCCTAAGTCAGCAATTTGAATCGGCGCCCCGTCGGTTCGCAATGAGGTTTGCAAGTAACGCCGCAATACTGGCAAAATAACAATTGAATCAATAAGATGCAAATGAAATGCCGATTCTGTTTCATTGATGGCGGTGAGATTATGGACCCGATTCCAACGCAGTAGCTCATCTAAAAAATATTGCATTGCAGCAGTCTCGTCAGGAGTCAGCCCATAGGCTTTTAGGCCCTCATCAACCGTGAGGCTCATGACAATAATTGGGTTTTGCCAATACCCTTTTTTAAGTGCACCAAAAGTAACGATATGGCTGCCGGGGTTACGCCTGAAATACGCGATGCCTGACCCAGGGTCTCTGGTTGATGCAGATTTAGCTTTTGCCAAACCTCAACCGAAAGGCCCTTAACCAAGGAATAGTCAAGATCGCCAGGAAGACGAAGGTTCTCGTAGTGCTCGTGGCGCTCAATTTCAATCCGTTGGCGCTCAATATAGCCCTCGTATTTAATTGAAACTTCTACCTGATCAAAAACTTGGCGCCTTAGATGAGGGTCTTCAAGCTTTGGCAAGCCCTCCGCAAAAACCGGATCTATCTGGATCAGCGAACGATAGTCGATCTCGGGACGCCTTAATACTTCGGCCAGGGTGCATTCGTGCGCTAGGGGCTGTCCGAGAAAGTGTTCCAGGCGCGAGGCAGTACGGTGTTTGGGGCCAATCCGAAGAGAGCGCAAGCGCGATGTTTCACGTGAAACATGCTCCTGCTTTCTTTGAAAAAACGCCCACCGCTCTTCCTCAACCAAACCAAGCTGTCTCCCAAGCTCGGTTAGCCGTGCGTCGGCATTGTCCTCACGCAAACTCAACCGATATTCGGCACGGCTTGTAAACATTCGATAGGGCTCTTGAACGCCCCTGGTGATTAAGTCATCAACCAAAACTCCAATGTAAGACTCACTTCTCTTGGGCAACCACGGTTCTTGGTCATCCGCAGAAAGGCTGGCGTTAATTCCGGCCAACAGGCCCTGAGCTGCCGCCTCCTCATATCCGGTTGTGCCGTTAATCTGCCCAGCAAAATACAAGCCCCTAATCGATTTTGTTTCTAGGCTGTGCTTGAGCTGGCGCGGGTCAAAATAATCGTATTCAATGGCATAACCGGGACGCACAATGTCTGCGCTCTCAAGGCCGCGAATACTATGGACAAGAGCCATTTGAATATCAAAGGGCAAGCTGGTCGAAATCCCGTTGGGATAAAACTCATTGGTGGTTAAGCCCTCTGGCTCCAAGAAAATTTGGTGACTTTCTTTGGCGGCAAAGCGATGAATTTTGTCTTCAATCGAGGGGCAATAGCGAGGCCCAACCCCCTCAATAACGCCCGTATACATTGGTGAGCGATCTAGCCCTGAGCGAATAATGTCATGGGTATGGCTATTGGTATGGGTTATCCAGCAGGGCACCTGGGGAGGGTGTTGCTCTGGCCTGCCCATAAATGAAAAGCATGGAATGGGGTCTAAATCGCCAGCTTGCTCTTGCATGACCGTGAAATTGATGGTCCTGCCATCAATGCGGGGCGGGGTGCCTGTTTTCAAGCGGCCCTGGGGTAATTTCAACTCCTTTAAGCGTGCCGACAAGGTCGTTGCTGCCGGGTCTCCCGCACGGCCCCCGCTGTAGTTCATTAGTCCAATATGAATTTTTCCATTTAAAAAGGTTCCTGCGGTCAGCACCACCTTTTTTGCCTCAAAGTGAAGGCCGCTTTGGGTTTTAACCCCCCGGACCTCATCGCCGCTAACGATCAAATCATCAACAGCTGCCTGAAATAGGGTGAGGTTGGCCTGGTTCTCTAGCCGTCTGCGAATGGCCGCCTTATATAAAATGCGGTCCCCCTGTGCCCGAGTTGCTCGAACTGCTGGGCCTTTGCTGGAATTCAAAATTCGGAACTGAATACCGGCTTCATCGGTTGCCGCCGCCATGGCGCCACCCAGGGCATCAATTTCCTTTACTAAGTGGCCCTTGCCAATGCCCCCGATTGAGGGGTTACAGCTCATTGCCCCCAAGGTTTCGATACTATGGGTTATTAACAATGTGTTTGAGCCCCTCCGCGCAGCGGCGAGTGCGGCCTCGGTCCCCGCATGACCGCCGCCAACCACAATCACATCAAATTTCTTGAAATAAAACATGGATTTGCCTAATTAGGGCGTTGATCATAGCATTTTTACTGTTTCACGTGAAACAACCCAGAAAATAGCTGGGCCTTAAAAACACAAGCAGTTGATTTAATTAGAAAAAAATGCTGAATATGCCGATCGCGCAATGAGCGCCAGAACCACGATTAAGAAAATTTTCCGAACAAATTGGCTGCCATGCGCAATGGCCAAGACGCTCCCGACCTGGCTTCCAAGAATATTCGCCACCATTAGGCTCAACCCAAGGGGCCAATCGATAAATCCGAGGCTTGTGAGCATTAGGATTGTGGCTAGGTTGGTGGCGACATTAACCAACTTGGTCGCCGCAGACGCATGCAAAAAGTCGAAATAAAAGACTCGAACAAACGCAAATAGGAAAAAGCTTCCGGTTGCGGGACCAAAAAACCCATCATAAAATCCAATAACTAGCCCTATAGCCATCGCCTTAGGAACCTCATGGCGACCTATTTTGTGTGCAGGCCGATTCTCAAGACCCATATTCGGGGCAAACCAGGTATAAGCGAGCAAGATCGCCAACATAAATGGCAAAGCCTTGCGAAGGGGCTCGGGCGGAAAAACACTAACCGCCAGGGCGCCCAAGAGCGCTCCAATAAATCCGGCAATGATCGCTGGGCCCAAAATATTCCAAGGCAACCTTACATGGCGCAAATAACGCCTTGCGGCATTGATCGTTCCGCCAATCGAGGAAACTTTGTTGGCACTTAACAGGGTTGCTGGGTGAGTGTCAGGGTAAGCGGCAAATAAAGTTGGTACCTGTATTAGTCCCCCGCCACCAGCAACCGCGTCGACCAAACCCGAGGCAAATGCCGCCAGCAGCAACAAAAGCCAAAGGTATGAACTGAAGTCGACTACTGTTTCCAAGGCGTGCTTTGTTGGGCGGCCAATTATTGAGCTTGTGACTTCCAGGCTACAAACTTAGTGAGGGCCTCTTTACAAGCCTCATCGAGCATGTCTAGCGGGATTCGTTGGGCGCCTTGGATAATCATGAGCGCGTAGGGTTTTGCTAGCGCACTAGCCTCTTTAGACAAAATTAGCTCATCGCCCTTAGAAGGAGACCGTGAGCGCCAATAGTTTATGGCGGCCTCTAACTCTTGAATGGAAACAAACAGCATCTCGACAACAACTCAATCGATGTCGAGCATCGTGCCTCGACACTTTTTATTGCCACAATAACAAGCGTATTCCTTTAGTAACTTTTTTGTTGGCTTTTCATCCAAATTTAACGAATAGTCATAGAAGAGCTCTTCGCCTGGAAGAAGTTTGCGTTTAGCAAATATAAAGACACGGCCCTCACCATCGACGGTGATTTCATCTGCTTTGCAATTTGGTTTACAGGAATGGTTTATCCAGCGGGCTGCGTTGCCGCCAACATTTGCATCAATCACCCGACCGTCCTCTAAAGAAAAATAAAAGGTGTGGTTTGGTTGCTCTGGATCGTGGGGGTGGCGCCGCAAAGCCTCCTTCCAAGTAATTCGCTCTCCTATATATTCAATGATTGCTGAGCCTTTGGGGATTTCTTTTTTTACAAAAACACCCCTGCCATGAATTTTTGAGTTTTTAACCGCAATGGATGATTTCGCCACGGTTTTCGGGGCTTTGCTTTTTTTCATAGAGCTAAATATCTAAATTACGTGCAATTAAGGCGTTCTTTTCAATAAAAGCGCGCCGGGGATCAACTTCGTCGCCCATTAGAGTTGTAAAGACTTGGTCGGCCATGATGGCGTCTTCAATTTGAACGCGCAATAGTCGTCTAGTGCTTGCGTCCATCGTGGTTTCCCAGAGCTGCTGAGGGTTCATCTCGCCTAATCCCTTGTAGCGCTGGCGACTAATGGAGCGCTCGGCCTCGGAGAGTAACCACTCAAACGCACCACGAAAATCAGCAACCACACTCTCTTTGTTTGATTTTTCAGGGTCTCCGCGGCGCACGCGACTGCCGGGAGGAACTTTTCCGGCAAGCGATGTGGCGGCGCTCATAAGGGTCCGATAATCATCGCTGGCGACAAAATCAGAGCCAATCACCGAGATTTTTAAATTACCGTGTACCCGTTTAGATAACAGCAGGCGGTAGCGTTCTGTTCTCTCTTCCTTTTGAACAACAATGTCCGTAGGAATCGATAGGGGTTTTGCGTTTTGCGAAAACACCTCTCGCAATCGTTCTGCGGAATCCTTGGCCACAGACTCTGTATCAAAGTTAAGAGTTACGCCCGCAGCGACTGCTCTAAGCGCATCTTCATCCATTGTTCTTGATAAACGATCAACCACCGCCTGAATATTTTGATAATGCTTTGCAAGACCCTCTAGTTCTTGGCCAGAGAGTCGCGCCCCCGCCGGGGTTTCAATGGAGGCCTGCTCAAGGGCAACCCTAAACAACAATTGGTTTAATTCGGCATCGTCCTTAATGTATTGCTCGGTTTTGCCAAACTTAACCTTGTAGAGGGGGGGTTGAGCAATGTACACGTGGCCGCGCTCAATTAATTCTGGCATTTGGCGGTAGAAGAAAGTTAAGAGTAATGTACGGATATGACTGCCATCCACATCGGCGTCGGTCATGATGATGATGCGGTGATAGCGTAGCTTATCGGCTTTGTATTCTTCGGCACCAATGCCGGTACCCAAGACCGTAATTAAGGTAACCACCTCTTGGCTTCCCAACATCTTGTCAAAGCGGGCCTTTTCAACATTTAAGATCTTGCCCTTAAGCGGCAAAATGGCCTGGAACTTTCGATCACGCCCCTGCTTGGCTGAGCCGCCCGCGGAGTCACCCTCCACAATAAATAATTCGGATTTAGCAGGATCTTTTTCCTGGCAATCGGCGAGCTTACCTGGCAGGCCAATACCGTCCAGAGCACCTTTGCGACGCGTCATTTCACGGGCCTTTCGAGCGGCCTCGCGCGCCTTTGCAGCATCAACAATCTTGCCACATAAGATTTTTGCGTCTTGTGGCTTTTCGGCTAAGTATTCTGCCAGCGCTTGTGCAACCACATCCTCAACGGGGCCGCGGACTTCGCTTGATACCAACTTGTCTTTGGTTTGACTTGAAAACTTTGGTTCCGGGACCTTAACTGAGAGAACGCACGTAAGTCCCTCGCGCATATCATCGCCAGAGATCTCAACCTTTGCCTTTTTAGCAACTTCATTCTCATCGATGTACTTATTGATAACCCGGGTCATTGCGGCTCGCAAGCCCGTTAAGTGGGTACCGCCATCGCGCTGCGGAATGTTGTTTGTGAAACAAAGGACCTGTTCGTTATAACCATCATTCCATTGCATCGCGACCTCAACGGTAATTTGGCCACCAAGATCCGATGGGCGCTCGGCCAGCGCATGAAAGATGTTTGGGTGCAACACGGTTTTGGTTTGGTTGATGTACTCCACAAAACCTCGCACCCCACCAGAGAAAGCAAAATCTTCCTCCTGTCCGCTCCGTTGATCAACAAGACGAATATGAACGCCGTTGTTTAAAAATGAAAGTTCACGAATTCGCTTTACAAGAATTTCGTAGTGATACTCAATGTTGCCAAAAATCTCTTCGTCTGCAAGAAAGTGAACTTCCGTGCCTCGCAGATCTGTTTCACCCGTCACAGAAATTGGGGAAACCTCAACCCCCTTTTCTACCTGAACGTTTCGGTTTTGAACAACCCCACGACCAAATTCCATGTAATGAACTTTGCCATCGCGCCGAATGGTCAATCGAAGCCATTTGGAAAGGGCGTTTACGCAGCTAACTCCTACACCATGAAGACCGCCTGAGACCTTATAGGAATTCTGATCGAACTTGCCGCCGGCATGGAGCTCTGTCATAACGATTTCAGCAGCGCTTCGCTTAGGCTCGTGTTTATCATCAAACTTAATGCCGGTAGGAACGCCTCGGCCGTTGTCGATAATGGAAATGGAATTATCGGTATGAATCACAACCGATATTTCTGTACAGTATCCCGCTAGAGCTTCATCAATCGAGTTATCAAGAACCTCAAATACTAAATGGTGTAAACCGGTTCCATCCGACGTATCCCCAATGTACATCCCAGGACGCTTACGAACCGCCTCTAATCCCTCCAATATCTGAATTGATGAGGCGCCATACTGCTCATTGGTTTGATTTTCTAAAGACATGAATTTTCTAATTTGAACTTATAGGAACATCGAAACCTAGATGCGCATCGGCATTACAACGTACTTGAATGCCTCCGATCCAGGCAATGTAATAACAGCGCTGCTGTTAGCGTCGCCAAGACTAATCTGAATTTCTTCATTTTTGATATTGGCTAGAACGTCGAGAAGATAACTAACATTAAACCCAATCTCTACCGCATCGCCACCGTAACTAGTCTCTATTTCCTCTTGGGCTTCCTCTTGTTCCGCGTTCGTAGACTGTATAGTAATTTTGTTATTCGTTAATGAAAATCGAACGCCCTTGAATTTCTCGGTTGTAAGAATGGCAGCTCGCTGTAACGCGGCCTGCAAAATTTCGCGATTAACAGAAAGTGAGTTTTTGTGGCCTTTGGGAATTACTCGCTGATAGTCTGGAAACTTACCTTCAACTAGTTTTGAAATTAATTCAATATTCCCAAAGTTGAATTTAATTTGATTATTGCTAATACTAATATCAACCGTCTCATCCGTATCTTGCAATAAATGTTGACACTCCAAGATTGTTTTACGAGGAATAATAATTTCTTGTTTTTGGCCATTTCCAGTGGGGATCGCATCAAGCTCAACGTGACTGTATGCCAACCGATGGCCATCGGTTGCAACGGCAATCACGTCTTTCCCATCCACAACCAAGAGCATTCCATTTAAGTAATAACGTATATCCTGCTGAGCCATTGCAAAATAGACTTGGCTAATGAGTTGTCGAAATTTCTTTTGGCCCATTCCCCAGCTTGACTGAACCTCGGAATGGGTTTGCATAACCGGAAATTCAGTGGCGGCCAAAGTTTGAAGAGAAAACCGACTCTTTCCGCTTTGCACCACCAGCTTGTTGTCTTTGAGATTGAGATTGACAGGACCCTCGGGCAGGGCTCTTAAAATATCTAAAATTTTCCGAGCTCCCACCGTAGTCGTTACATCATCAGCCCCAACGCCAAAGTTTGCTTTAGTCGTAATCTGTATTTCAATATCCGTAGAAACAAAAGAGACCGAAGAACCTGTCTTCTTGAAAAGTAAATTTGCCAGGATTGCTAAGGTATGCCGCCGCTCGACAATGCCACTAACCACCTGTAAAGGCTTTAATAATTCGTCTCGGGTGGCGTTGATTAGCTGCATTGTTCTTTAATTCCCTTTTATATTTATATCGTAGTAGTAATAAGGCCGTCTTTTTCTGTTGATAAGTTGAATTTTATAGTGAAATCAAGCGCTTTTCGAGAAATATTGGTGTGAATAAGTGCGGTATAAGTCATGAATAAATTGTGAACAAAAGCGCTTCCGTATAAAACCAAGGACTTATTCACAAATTTACCAGACGCTTATTAACACGGTTATCCTGTTAATCGTCCACAGGTTTATCCACAGGTTAATTTTTAAGGCTTTGTTCGAGAACGTGCAGCTCGTGATTAAGGTGAGAATCATGCTGGCGTTCCTCGGCAATTTTACGAACCGCGTGTAAAACCGTGGTGTGGTCTCTACCACCAAAGAGCTCACCAATTTCGGGTAGGCTTTTTTGGGTTAATTCTTTCGCGATAAACATTGCAATTTGACGGGGCCGAACAATGTTCGCGGGTCGTTTTTTGGAGTACATGTCGCCAACCTTGATGTTATAAAAATTGGCAACCGTTTTTTGGATACTTTCAACCGAAATTTGTCGATTTTGGATCGACAAAAGATCTTTAAGGGCATTGCGCGCCACCTCTATGTTGACCTCTTTGCCGTGGAAGCGGACGTACGCCAAAATTTTTCTTAATGCCCCCTCAAGCTCACGAATATTAGAACGCAGGTGTTTGGCTACAAAGAACGCAACATCCTCACTCATTGGGATACCTTCAATAGCCGCCTTTTTCATCAAAATAGCGACCCGCATTTCTAATTCCGGTGGCTCAATTGCGACGGTTAACCCTGAATCAAACCGGGAAATAAGGCGCTCATCGATGCCTTCCATTTCTTTTGGGTAGGTATCACTGGTAATAATTACTTGTGCCCCATTGCTAATAAGGGCCTCAAACGCATAGAAAAATTCCTCTTGGGTGCGCGATTTTCCACCAAAAAACTGAATGTCATCAATTAACAATAGGTCTAGCGAGTGGTAGTAGCGTTTAAACCGATCAAATGCCTTTTGTTGATACGCCCTAACTACATCGGACACATACTGCTCCGCATGGATATAACGAATTTTGGCGTCAGACTTCTTTTTAAGAAGGTGATTGCCAATCGCGTGGATTAGGTGGGTTTTGCCAAGACCTACGCCGCCATACAAAAACATCGGGTTATATGACGCCCCCGGATTGTGAGCAACCTGGATGGATGCGGCGCGAGCCAATTGATTTGCTTTGCCTGTCACAAAACTTTCAAAAGTAAGCCCAGGATTAAGCTTGGAATGTTCGCGATCAGCAAGGGCGACCTCAAGGTTAGCCTCGGACCCCTCCTTAAGCTCGACCCCCAAATCCCCACGATTGAATGCGGGCCCTGGCGATCCGCTAGACCCACCCGTATCTTTGACTAACTCCTCTGGACATAATCCTGGGTTGGGGCTCTTGGTAGGCCCTTTTGTTGGATCAGCACCGAGCGTGAACTGAAGATTAATGGAGTTGCCAAAATACGAGGAGGCGATTTCATGAAGCCTTGTTGAGAACGTGCGCTTAATCCAGTCAAGCTTAAATGGATTGGGCGCCCCAATTAAAAGTAAACGCTCACTTTCATCATATCCCTTTATTTTAAGGGGCTGAATCCAGGTTTTGAATTGTTGTGGTGAAAGCTCTTTGGCTAAAGTTTCCAAAGCCAGATCCCAAAAACCAAGTGGATTTGGATGCATAAGGAGGGGGGGGAGATCTGGTTTGCTCATACGAAAATTAGGATCTGATTGTAGCGAGGGTTAAAAGTTATCCACAAGTAAAAATGCAGGGGATAAGTTGTGGATAAGTTGTGTGTAAACAGTACTTTTTTAGCCAAATCAATTATTTAGAAAATCTAATGAAAATAATTAGGCAAAACCCGGATATAAAGTTGACGCTATCCGTACAAATAGAGAAAATAGAGGGTTTTCTTAGGAACAATCATGAAAAGAACATACCAACCTTCTGTAACGCGCCGTAAAAGAACCCATGGATTTAGAGTTCGCATGAAAACCAAGGGCGGTCGCGCGGTACTCAATGCGCGTCGCTCTAAAGGTCGCAAAAGACTCGCAGTGTAATGAATTGAAATCGGCACGAATCCAGGCGCTTTTACGAACCAGGCCAATAAGCAGCGGAGCCTGGGCTATTTATGCCGAATCAAAAAATGAGGGACCCCTGGACCTCGGCCTTGCGATTGCGAAAAAGTTTGCCAAACGTGCTGTTGATCGTAATCGTCTAAAAAGGGTCGCGCGAGAATTAGCTCGCAACAAGACCCCCGATAATTTCGCTGAACTCGTTGTTCGGCTAAAACAGCCCGTGGGCCGATTCACGCGTGGAAGACTGCGCAACCCCGAATACCAAGAACTTAAGACCCAACTGCAAGGCTTAGTTTTATGAACCGACTGTTGGGATATTTAGTAAGGGCATATCAACTCACCTTATCACCCTTTGTGGGGGGGCAGTGTCGTTTTATGCCGAGCTGTTCGGACTACGCGTGTGAGTGCCTAAAGAAACACTCAACATTAAAAAGCATCGGTAAAATCAGCTGGCGAATTTTGCGTTGCAATCCCTGGTCGGCCGGCGGTTACGATCCGGTTGATCAAGATCAAAACAAACAAAACTTAATTCAAACAAATCATTAGCTATGGACATTAAGCGCACACTCCTTTGGGCGGTATTAACAATTTCGGGCTTGATGCTCTATAACAATTGGCTTATCTATGATGGTCGGCAGGCGCTCTTTGGGCCCACGCCACTAACACCATCAAGTCAGGCCCCAAGCCCATCGAAGGCATCAGACAGCCTGCCACCGCCAGCGAATGCAACGCAAGCCGCACCTGCCGCTCCAAGTCAGCCACAAAAATCAGCTGACCTTCCTAAGGCAGAGGGATTGCCTACCCCACAACAGGCTCCAGCGTTTAATGTGGCCAATTTAGCTTCTGGCGAAAAACACACGATCAAAAACGATGTTTTGGAGCTCGAGATTAATTCAACAGGCGCAAGCGTTATTAGTGCAAAGCTGTTGAAACAATTAATGCCCGACCAAAAACCAGTCGCTTTGTTGCAAGTTACCCCACAGAACCAATACTTTGTACGATCAGGCCTTATTTCAGCGGGCAGCAACGAATTACCAAACCACACTGTTTCGTTTGCAATTAGCAAAAGCGGTCGCGTTGAAAACAAAACGTTTGTAACGTTTGTAAATGAGCGCGGTGGGGTTCGCCTTGAAAAAACCTATTATCTGGTTGATGGAAGCTATGTCGTTGAGGTCGAACACCGCATTACTCAGCTCAACCAAACCAATCCCGGCGGTCTAGTTCTTTATAACGAAATCGTACGGGATAGCTCGGCTGTTAGCGACAGCGAATTCTATAGCACCTTTACTGGTCCGGCGCTTTATACCGATAAAGACAAATTTATCAAGATCAATTTTTCTGATATTGAAAAAAATAAAGCAGATATTCCAAAACAAATCCCCGCCGGGGAGCCTGGCTGGATTGCAATGGTGCAGCATTATTTTGCAAGCGCATGGATACCAAGTGACAAATCGGTCAGAGACGTGTACGTTGGCAAGGTAGAGCAAAATCTCTTTCGAATCGGCCTACAAATTCCGATTGCCGCGATTGCAGTGGGATCGAGTTATGTTGAGAGCACGCGCTTGTTTATCGGCCCCCAAGAGGAAACGCTCCTAGAAAAAATCGCACCCGGCTTCGATCTAATCAAAGATTATGGTTACCTTACAGTCATTGCCAAACCAATTTTTTGGCTCTTAGAACAAATTCATTCTTACGTTGCCAATTGGGGCTGGTCAATTGTTATTTTGACCCTCATCATCAAATTAATTTTCTTCCCGCTTTCCGCTGCTAGCTATAAATCGATGGCTCGCATGAAAGAGGTGCAGCCTCGATTAATAAACCTGCGTGAGCAATTTAAAGGTGATCCGCAAAAACTGAATCGCGCGATGATGGATCTTTATAAGCAAGAAAAAATTAATCCTTTAGGCGGATGCTTGCCGGTAGTCGTTCAGATCCCTGTTTTTA
>JBEDHB010000002.1:0-23305 GCA_041174325.1 Pseudomonadota bacterium | reverse complement strand
AAATACACGCGCATCACAATTTCAAGATCATCTGCTAAGCGAGTGCGCTCTTTCATGAGGCGTTGGCAGTACTCCAGCGCTGCAGAAGGGTCGTGTATTGAGCAAGGGCCAATGATCACTAAGAGCCGATCATCCTTGCCATGAATCAGGTGACGAATCTTTTCTCGGGTACGCCCGATTAATTTTTCTGTTGGCGTACCTACGATTGGAAAAAAACGAATCAAATGTTCGGGGGGCGGTAAAACGGTGATGTTACCGACACGTTGATCATCGGTCGCAGAGGTTTTATCTAAACTTGCGTACCAGTTATCTTGGGGGGTATGGGGCTTTGTACTCATACCCTCCATTCTAAAGCCTGATAGGAGTCAATGCGAATCAATGCAGGTGAATGCAAATCAAGCCGTGCCCCCAACGGTCATTTCGTCAATGCGCAAGGTTGGTTGGCCTACGCCAACGGGGACGCTTTGCCCTTCTTTGCCGCACACGCCCACTCCACTATCTAAACGCAGGTCATTGCCGATCATGCTCACTTGCTTGAGAGATTCTGGGCCGTTACCAATAATAGTCGCCCCTTTAACGGGGTATTGGATCTTGCCCTTTTCAACCCAATATGCCACCGAGGCAGAAAATACAAATTTACCACTCGTGATGTCGACTTGCCCACCACCAAAGTTGACGGCATAGAGGCCCCGATCAATGCTCGCCACAATTTCTTCTGGATCATAGTGACCCGATAGCATGTAGGTATTAGTCATGCGGGGTAGGGGAAGCGAGGCAAAACTCTCACGCCGTCCATTGCCTGTCAGTGGCATTCCCATTAGGCGTGCGTTGAGGCTATCTTGAATATAGCCTTTCAAAATTCCGTCTTCAATAAGGGTCGTGCACTGCGTGGGCGTTCCCTCGTCATCCATATTGAGTGAGCCACGCCGCCCACTCAGAGTGCCATCATCAACCACGGTAACACCTTTAGCTGCGACGCGTTGACCAATACGTCCCGAAAATGCAGAAGACCCTTTTCGATTAAAGTCTCCCTCGAGACCATGACCAATTGCTTCGTGAAGCAGCACGCCGGGCCAACCCGGTCCCATTACAACGGTCATGGGACCAGCAGGTGCTGGACGAGAATCAAGATTGAGGAGTGCCTGATCAACTGCTTCATCGACCCATTGATCGATTCGATGGGTATCAAAAAAGCCGTAGTCAGCGCGTGCTCCACCACCGGCAGAGCCCGATTCTCGGCGACCATTTTGTTCGGCAATGACATGGATCGACACCCGCACGAGGGGTCGTATATCAGCGGCCAATAAGCCATTGGAACGAGCCACCATCACCACATCAAACTCACCCGCAAGACTCGCCATGACTTGAATAATGCGTGGGTCACGAGCCTTAGCGCGTCGCTCAATTCCCTCTAAGAGGACAATCTTTTCTGGAGGCGTTAATGAGTCCAAAGGGTTGAAGGCACTATATAGGGCTGGATTAACGGGTGTCGATGCCGAAAGTGGGTTGCGGACTTTGACTTTGCCACCTTTGGGACCAATCACACGAGTGGCATGCGCAGCCTTTAATAAAGCTTCAGAGCTAATCACGTCCGAGTAGGCAAATGCTGTTTTATCGCCCGAGATCGCACGAATGCCAACCCCTTGGTCAATATTAAAACTCCCGGATTTGACAATCCCCTCTTCTAAACTCCATTGCTCACTGCGGGTATGTTGAAAATACAAATCCGCATCATCCAAGCGATGCGCATGCATGACCCCAAATAGTTGATCAAGGTCAGAGGGACTTAGGCCATTGGGTTTCAGTAAAAAAGAATGGGCAATATCGAGTGCCTCTTTGGGGTTTGCTGACGTTGTAATGTGTGGGATGGCGAGTGAGTTCATGGTATTTATCAGACAAGCTTACGATGTTTTAGGGCAGGAAGTTTAGAGCGTACTTCTTCGAGTGCAGTGGAGTCTAGCTCACCGAGTACACAGCCTTCCCCAGTAGCAAGTTCAGAAACGATGTTACCCCAGGGGTCTATTACCATGGATTGACCCCAAGTGCGACGTTGATTTTGATGAAGGCCACCTTGGGCGGATGCCAAAAAATAGCACTGGTTTTCAATGGCTCGAGCACGCAGCAAAATCTCCCAATGGTCTTTACCTGTCGTATGCGTAAATGCGGCTGGGATCACCTGGCAGTCAACCTCTGCCTGCTGTCGATATAACTCTGGAAAGCGAAGGTCATAGCAAATACTTAAACCGAACACCCATTCATTGCCCTCATTCAAAATGCGAACCGTTGTCGGTTGACTTCCTGCTTCAATTGTTTCTGATTCTTGATAACGCTCATGCGACGTCTGAAAACCAAACAGATGAATTTTGTCGTAACGGGCAATGCACTGACCCGCTGGATTAAATACTAAGCTTGCATTCAGAACCTTTAGTGGATCACTTGCCTCGAGCGGGATGGTTCCCGCAATCAAGAAGACCCGGTACTTTTGAGCGAAGTCTTGAAGCGCATCTTGAATGGGGCCATGACCAAAGGGCTCCCGCACTTTGACCTTGTCGGTATCGGCAAGGCCCATGAGGCAAAAATATTCAGGCAACGCAACCACCGCTGCACCCTGGTCAGACGCATTTTTGATCAGTCGGTCAGCTGTGCGAAGATTGTCTGCCAAGTTCGCAGATGAAATCATCTGAATCGCTGCCACCATTAATTTTTTTGCCATACTGCTTAATACTAAAGCTTTAGCGATTAATTGGCTGGTACTGGACTGGTGGGGACTGGGTTTGTTGGGTTTGCCGCTGGCGGCATCTTTTGCTCACGCAGCAGATTTCGAGAGCGAATGGTCTCAAGCACTTTTGGATCTAAAGGCTGACCATTTTGGTCCAGTGGGATCACGTCTGGCTTGTCCCAGCTCCCTTGCACTAGGTAATCGGTCTGAAGCGTGCGATTTAATTGATTGCTGATTAAATATTGACCAATCAGAGCACTAGCGCCAATGATTGGATTGACTGCAAAGAGTGCTAGAGCACCAGCCGTTGCATCAATCGTTGGGAAGATGGTGATTCGTAAATCTTGGGTTTGTTTGGGAATGTTCACGAGACCACTGGTGGCAACACGAGCTTGATTGAGTTGCATGGTGAAATTCTGCGTTCGGGCAACACCATTACGCAAAACAAAGTCACCAGAAAGAGTATTGAAGCTGGTTCCTTGGGTGACTACATTGCCAAGACTACCTTGAATATCAAAGGTCGCAAATTTTAATAAGCTTTGCAAACTAAACACGCCAATAATTTTGGCAAAACCGGAATCCACTTGAAGCAAGCGACCATTTTCAAGATTGATCTTCACAATGCCCGCCAAGGTATCAAAAGAAGGGTCGTACGGAGGGCCGCTCCAATCTAATTTAGCACTAATGGTTCCCTTGCCACCCTCAACGGCTTTAGGGCTGCCCCAATAAGCAACGACCGTACCCAAATCTTTAACTTGGGAGTTAACATCAAGCAGAACGTGTTCGTTATTGCCTTGCTTATCGCTAGTCCACTCCCCAGTAATCCGTGAGGTTGCGCTCGGATTGTTGATGATGAGACTGTCAATCGTGATACGGTTTGGACTGTTACGTGTCTTGATCGCGATCGCGCCAGGTTTATATTGATCGTAATTAAAATCATCAATACTTAGATCAAGTTCAGGAATCGCATTGAGCGACACCTCCTTGTCAGTGGATACGTTTGAATTCGCCGGATTTGATAATTTTGGCGGAATGGACAAACGAACCAATTTGCCTTTTAGGAGATCAGCACCTTTCCTTTCTTGGTACTGAACATCGCCTTCCAGATTAGGGGATTTCAAATTGATTTGCCAAGTATCGCCCCCCAATTTAGCGCTCATATTGAGATTGGGCCATAGGCGATTCATGGCAACCGCTTGATTAACGCGCGCTGTCAATACCTGAAGGCCATCAGCACTATCCGCAGAGCCAGCTATATTGGCAGTTTCTGGATTGCTATTTATTCCATCGCTGGAAAATAAAAGGCGATGCCATGCATCAATATTAAGATCGTTTGCTTGCAGATTGAGACCAAGGCCGCGCTCAGGAATGACGGCAGGAGCTCCTATCCCAATTCCTTGCGCAATAATTCCATCGGCCACTTGTCTTCCTTGTAAGGCGATTGATTTTCCAATTTGTGCTGACCATTGTGCAATTCGTTTGGGCGTTCCCTCGCTGCTGTTGGACTGATACCTAAAACCCCCATTTAGTTTGTTGCCCTTTTTAACGCTGAGGGGCTCAGGAAGGGCGGTGCTTAGATCGTTGAGATCTAAGTCGAGATTAAGATCCGTTGTTTTGTTGGAAATGCCTAGCTTGCCTTTGAATCCAACTTTACCCTCTAAGGCTTTTAGAAGCTGCTGTGACTGGCGACCCACTTGATTGGCATAGTGACGCTCAAGGCGGTCAAGACGAATCGTCCCATTGAGGTCGTACCAATCTTGTTTGTTTTGGGATTGTGCAGCGTTATTCTTAATACTGACATTGCCACCAAAAAATTCAGCACTAACCTGTTCAAAGCGGGGCAGGTCTTCCGTGATGCGAACGGTTCCTCGTACCTGATTAAATGGAGCAAGATCTGACCAAATGACCACATTGTTATCTAAGTTTAGTAGAGCACTTAATTTGAGGTCGTCAGTATTTTGTAGAGGCAAAAGCATCTCTAGATCAAGTTTTGCGGGCCCTGATAACTTCAGATTCTTTGCTAACTCTGGACGAGTGAGAAGAATCGGTGTTGTTCTAAGATAGTCCATCATTTCATTGATTGGACCGGCAATGTTTCCTTTGAGATTGAGGACGGCTTTTGCACTTGATATGTTTGGAATTTCTGCATTGACATTTTGAATTTGCAGACCTTGATAGCGAGCATCTTTGATGGTCACCATCAGCTTCGCTTGCTGCATAGAAACGAGACCATTAACCTCTGTGAATTCAGGCCAAGCGCCTTTTGCAGATGGGAATAAAGGGGCTGGTCGAAAAACCGTTTTGGAGATTGGTAGATTTAATGCGAATTCGCCGGTTCCTGGAGCATCGTAGGGTGCTAGATTAGGATCCCCTTTAATCGTAAGGCTCCCATTATTAATTTCTCCACTGACAAAGGCTTTTTCAATATAGGTACGAGCATCTTTAGACATTTCCGCTGGAAGATAGCGATAGATTGTTTGTGCCTTTCCTCTGGGAAATTGAATAGTTAGGTCTAAAGTATCAGGTGCCTTCTCTTTGCCAATGAGGTAATTACCATTAGCAATTATTGCGATATCGGGATTGCTGACCGAGAGCTGATCGAACCCAACTTGCCACTGTTTATTTTTCAATGTCCAAGTTAGCGCTCCGTTTGCACTATCAAACTGTAGGCGTGGCTCCGCTAAAAAATCGGCAATCACCAATCGTAAGTTTTGTGAGTTGAGTTTGATGCTACCTTGGTTTTGGTTGGTGACGATTTTTCCACTTAAATTATTAATGCTGGGAATGCTGTCGCGGTAACCCCTGATGCCGACCTGATTGAGTGTGCCGGTGATATTAAATTTAGGCCCCTGACCACTCAAGAGGCCGCCGATTAGAGGAATATTGGATTTTGGCTCAGCCCATGTGATATCGACATCGTTGAGCTCCCCACGGGGTTCGGTCTGCTCTAAGACCTGACGAATGCGGTTGGGAATGGGCAGGTTCATCGCAAACAAGCTGAGATTCTCAAGGCTAATTTTTGCGGAAGAGAATGAAAACCTTTCAAGCTCGCCATCACCTTTTGGGGCTTGCCAGCCAAATGTCATGGGTGCCAGAGATTCCATCGGGGTCCCCAGTTTTTGATTCTTATTGAGCCAGGTAAACCGTTGAATTCCCAGCGAAATAAACTTTCCGGATGTGAATTGCTTCGCCTCCATTTCCAGGCGACCAAACTCAAGCGCCTGATTGCTCTTTAATTGTTGAAAGACGGGTTGCTCGATTGCAAGCGTGAACTGTCCGCCATCGGGGATGCCTTTATTTAAGGCAATTGATCCCGAAGAACCTAAAACGCCGCTTAGTTGTTTAAAAGGAATCTCAAAATCACGGCTAAATTGCCCAAGGTCAAGCTGCTCAACCTTCCACTGAAAATCGCCAATCCAATCCCGCCAATATCCTGCTTGCCCACCCAGACGATGAGAAAATTTTCCTGAGAGAGTAAGTGTGCCTTGATGCCATGGACTATAGATAGCGGCATCGAGCTCATGCTGCCGAATTCCGTTTTGTAGTTGCATGGATTCGATTCGCAGATCCGCGGCATCGGCTTTGGACTTTGAAAAATCCTTCCAAAGGATGTTGACATCGCTGATCTTCAAATCACCTTGCTTAAACAGCCAATTTTCTAGATGAAAGTCATCCCCGCCGTCGCCTGTAAGAATGCCAGCCACATACATCCGCTTTTGTGAGTCACGAGTAATTTGAATCACCGCATTGCTAGCATGTAATTTCGTGAAATAGGGCTTTAGGTGATAGAACGATGACCAACTCAGTTCCCCGCGAATCTCAGCGATCTTTAAAAGGGGTGCATCTGAAATGGTAGACGGGTTACGTTTGGCATCGACCACAAATTCTAGGTCGCGAATATCAAAGACCGGACGGATCCCTTGCCAGTAGACATTTAGTTCATTGATTTTGACCTCAACCCCAATGCGCTGTGACAGTAACTTTTCGACAGCAGGTTTTGAGGTTTCGAGTTGCGGCCAAACGATGAATCGGATCACCAGATGTCCAAGAATCATGAGGCCGACTGTAATGAGGACCAAGATTCCTAGACGACGCGACCAACGTGACCACGAGGTGGCGTCGGGCCGCATCGTGAGAAGGTCTTTGAGGCGTAACGGATACTTTTTTTCGGTCATTGCTATCCATTATCCGACACCCTTCATTAATTGGGCTAGTAGCGATTAAGATAAGGCATGGTTTCCAATGAAGACGCCCTTTCTTTTCTGGAGAAAAACTCTGTTTACGCAAATCGCTGGATAAGCGCTCATACGGATTGGCGTGCTTGGCTGGGGGAACGCATTCATACCGAGGTGGATGCTGCTCAGATCGATCGGATACTTTTACCTATTAGTCAGGCTTTAGACAAGCATGAGTTAGACGAGGCGACACTCATGAGTCAACTTCGGTTGACTCGTCAACAGCTAATGCTTTGGATTGCTTGCCGAGATCTCAATGGACTGGCGCCTTTATTAGAGGTGACTCAGGCGCTCAGCTATTTTGCGGAGCAATCACTTGGGCTAGCGGTGCGGTATCTTCGGTCGGATCTGCAAGAGCGGTTTGGTTTACCCTGGGCTCGGACTGAAGACTATGAGCTCCCTCTCTTGATTGTCGGGATGGGGAAATTGGGTGGTCGCGAACTCAATCTTTCCTCTGATATTGACTTGATCTTCTTGTATGAGGAGGAGGGCGAGACCCAATCTGGGGCAAGCTCGATTTCAAACCACGAGTGGTTTACAAAGTTAGGTCGGCGCCTCATCAAAATTATTTCTGAGCATGATGCCCATGGATTTGTATTCCGAGTGGATATGCGCTTGCGCCCCAATGGGGATTCTGGACCATTAGTTTGTAGTCTAGAAATGCTTGAGGAGTATTTATTTGTGCAAGGGCGCGAATGGGAGCGTTACGCATGGATTAAGGGTCGCATGATTCATCCACCGATATCGCACCTCGATTATGCTCGGTGTGAGAAGGGGCTTGAGCAAATTATTCGGCCATTTGTTTATCGTCGCCATTTGGATTACGGCGTGATTGCAGCCATTCGTGAATTACACGCACAAATTCAGCGAGAGGCAGATAAGCGCAGTAATCAACGTAGCGGGCGATCACGCGATATTAAATTGGGCCGGGGTGGAATTCGTGAGATTGAGTTTTTAGCCCAGATGTTTCAATTAATGCGGGGTGGTACCGATCCGCGCTTACGAATTCGCCCAACGCTTGAGGTCTTAGATCGACTGCAAGAGGGCGGGCTCATGAGTCACGAGGAAATTCAGGCACTCAAATCTGCTTATGTATTCTTAAGGCGCTTAGAACATCGCATACAGATTTGGGAAGACCAGCAGACGCATTATTTGCCTGAGCATCATGATGCGAGAGCTCAGTTGGCGCAAGCCATGGTTGGACCGAATCAAGAAGGGCGTCTCGAAGAGTTTATGCAAACGCTCACTGAGCATCAAAATCAGGTAGCGCGTTATTTTGAAAAAGCGTTTGCCTTAGACGAAAGTACCCGTTTGCAAATTGATGCAAACGATGCGACCTGGCAACCCAATGCTGCTACATTTCCAAAAGCCAATGAACGGTGGAGCGCCTGGCAGGAGAGCTCCCGCGCCAAATCGTTGCCAGAGAAAAGTCGACTCACGATACGGAGCTTGTTGAAAAAGGCAGCGAATGATGTCGAGACTGATCATCCCGACGATGCGGATCAAACTCTCTTGCGATTTTTTGATCTCCTTGAGGCCATTTGTCGTCGTAGCGCTTATCTATCGATTTTGGCTGAGAACTCCAATGCTTTACAAAAGGTATTGATGCTTCTTAATGCCTCACAGTGGGCTGCTCAATATTTAGCAAGGCATCCTCATTTATTAGATGATCTGTTATCGGCCAATGCTCAATCTGAACTAATTCATGATCCTGAGAGCTATTGGTGCAAAGTAAAAGAAAATCTTGATCTGCGCTTGGATGATGCGCTTGCGGATCACGCAAGCCCGGATCATGCCATGGATATTCTGCGGGTAACGCATCACACTGAAACCTTTTTAATTCTTCTAGCTGACTTAGGAATTGGTGCTCCCGAGGGCCTTAGTACTGAGCGGGTGAGCGATCGCTTATCCGCGCTTGCTGATTTGATATTACAGGCAACCTATGAGCGCGTTTGGTCATCGGTCGCTGAGAAGTTTAGTCTGGACCCTCAACACAAACCACCATTTGCGGTGATTGCCTATGGCAAATTGGGTGGAAAAGAGTTGGGCTACGCCTCGGATCTCGATTTAGTGTTCTTGTACGACGCATTGCCAACGGACTATGCTGCTCAGGAGATTTATTCAGTGCTGGGTAAGCGCATGATTAATTGGTTAACCACCTTAACCGCTGCGGGCACTCTATTTGAAATTGATACCCGTCTGCGCCCAAATGGAGCCGCAGGATTTTTGGTGACGAGCCTTGATTCTTTTCGACGCTATCAATTGCGTGAGGGGGATAACGCCGCCTGGGTTTGGGAACACCAAGCAATCTCTCGGGCGCGCTTTGCTGCGGGTGATCCAAAGGTAGGAGCCCAATTTGAAGAGATTCGTAAGGAAGTTCTCGCCCATGAACGCAATCAATCCGACCTCAAACATGAAATTATTGAGATGCGCCATAAGGTCCATGCCGGCCATCCCAATTCATCCAATGATTTTGATCTAAAGCACGATCCCGGTGGCATGGTCGATATTGAATTCATCGTCCAGTATTTAGTTTTGGCGTATGCTCGTAAACACCCTGATTTATTAGGTAATTTAGGTAATATTTCGCTTTTAGGGATTGCCGCAAAGCACCAGTTGATCTCTGAGATTGATGCACTTGAAATTGGTAATGCTTACCGCATGTTTCGGGCCCAACAGCATCGATTGCGTCTGGACGGGGCGGAAAAAATTCGGGTATCTCTCCATGAGCACCCCGATTTTGCAAAAGCAAAGGCGTGTGTGACAAAACTTTGGGAGGCAGTATTTGGCGCTCCCTCACAACCAGTTTAGTTGACTTTAGGTCTGGTTTAATAATTCTCTTGCGTGTCGACGCGTGGTGTCAGTAATCGTTGTGCCACCCAGCATCCGCGCGATTTCTTCAATGCGTTCTTGACGTCCCAAACTCTTTACATTGGAATGGGTTTTGCCATCCGACGGTTGTTTACTAACCTTGAAATGATGATCGCCTTGGGCGGCTACTTGGGCTAGATGGGTGACGCAAAGGATTTGATGGGACTGACCCAGTTGCCTCAAAAGTTCGCCAACCGTCTGAGCCACTGCCCCCCCAATGCCAGAATCCACTTCATCAAAGATCAGGGTTGGGGTAAAGCTCGCCTTACTGGTGATCACGCTAATGGCTAAGCTAATTCGCGCTAACTCCCCCCCAGAAGCAACTTTGGCCAAAGGCTTTGGTGTGCTACCGCTGTGGGCGGCGATGAGAAACTCAATTTGATCGATTCCGTGACGACTGGCTTCACTTGGGCTGACAAGGACTTGTAGCTGACCGCCTGACATTGCGAGACGCTGCATCGCATCGCTGACGGCTTGGCTGAGCTCTGCGGCTGCCTGATGACGACGCTTTGATAATTCCTTGGCAAGTTTCAGGAACTCGGACTCTTGAGCCTTAATTTTTTGCCTTAAGGATTCGATATCTTGTGCTGCCGTGAACGCCGCCAATTTTTCTTGAGAGCTGATCCAGAGCTCCGGCAATTGCTCGGGATTGACTTTGTACTTTCGAGCTGCAGTATGGAGAATCTGCATTCGAGCTTCGAGTTCTGTAAGGCGATCTGGATCTAAATCCATTTTTTGTCGGTATCGATTTAATCCATGGATTGCCTCTTCAATCTCAATTTGAGCATTACTGAGGCTTTCATTGATTTCATTCAAATTGGAATCATGTTTAACTAAATCATCAATCGTATGCTGCACCCGATTGAGTTGTGACTCAATGGAATACTCAGCATCGCTCAAGCCATCAATCGCGAGCTCAATCCCTTGAATAATCTTGGTAGCATTTGCCAGCCGAGCATGTGATGTTTCGATTTCTCCCCACTCGTGCGCTTGTGGTGCAATTTCATTGAGCTCATCGAGCTGCCACTGGAGACGTTCTTGCTCACGTTGCAAGTCAGCACCTACTGCTTCGGCTTGCTGCAATTGCTTGGCTGTGGCATTCATCGATTGATATGCTTGCGCCACGATTGCTGCTTGGTCATGAAGATTGGCATGTCGATCGAGCAGCTCTCGTTGCGCACCAGTCTTGAGAAGTAATTGGTGTGCGTGTTGCCCATGAATATCCACTAGACGATTACCCAGTTCGCGTAATTGACTCAACGAGGCAGCCCCACCATTGATATAGGCCTTGCTGCGACCTGAATGATCCATGCTGCGTTTAATCACAATCCGATGGTCATCTTCGAGCGGGAAGTCAGCCTCGCGCAGCCATGCCGCAATTTCTTCTTGTAAGCTCTCTTCGACCTGAAAAATAGCAGCGATCTCTGCGCGTTGGCAACCCTCGCGGATTTGACTGGTATCGGCACGCTCCCCCAGCGCCAGGGCCAGGGCATCGAGCAAAATCGATTTACCTGCACCGGTCTCGCCAGTTAAAACAGTAAAACCCGACCCAAAATCAAGCTCTAGGTGATCCACAATCACAAAATCACGTAATGCTAATGATTGAAGCATGTCTATGGACTCGGATTAAAACGTGGAAGGATACTCGTTCCAGTGCAACTTTTCTCTTAGGGCTTGGTAGTCACTATGCCCCAGTGGATGTAGGAGGGAAATGGATTTATCCGAGAGTTTCGCCTCAACCCGATCACCGATTTGTAATTTGGTTAAGGATTGCATATCGAAGTTCACAATCACTTCTCGCCCACCGACAACTTCGATCGTAATTTGGGACTCTTGAGCTAATACGATGGGTCGATTCGAGAGGGCATGGGGAGCAATTGGAACCAGCACAATCCCTGGAACTCGTGGATGCAAAATGGGACCGCCTGCTGAAAGAGCGTATGCGGTTGAACCGGTTGGGGTGGATACGATCAGGCCATCGGAGCGCTGGTTGTACATGAAGGATCCGTTTACATGCACTTTTAGTTCCACCATCCCTGACAATCCTGAGCGATTAACGACCACATCGTTTAAGGCTAAGCCCCGATGTATCTCTTGATCATTACGCCACACGCTAGCCTCAAGTAGCGAACGTTCATCGATTTCATAATGGCCATCAATCATGGGTGGTAGAACAGCTTTGGCGTCTTCAAAGGGAATGTCGGTCATGTAACCCAAGCGCCCCATATTGATACCCAAGAGTGGTACCCCCGTCCCGGCAATTTGACGACCAATGCCGAGCATGGTGCCATCACCCCCCAAAATAACGGCTAAATCGGTGGATTTCTGGAAATCCTGCAGTTGGATGATCTGCAAATTAGCGCCTGGCAAATGGGTGGCCGTCGATGCCTCAATGCTGAGCTCACAGCCCTGATTTGTGAGGATTTGGGCTAATTCGTATAAATGCTGCCCAATACCGTCTGCTTGGTGCTTACCCACGAGGGTTACGCGCCTAAACTTCTTCTGCAAGGGTTTGCTTGATGGGCTTAACATATGACGATTAAACCATAGGCATAAAATTACTCCAATCATGGATGATCGCTCAAAAGTTCTGCTTAAAACCTTAATCGAGAGATATATCGAAGAAGGCCAGCCAGTGGGCTCGAGGACCCTGTCACGCTTTTCAGGATTGGATCTCTCGGCAGCGACGATTCGGAATGTGATGGCTGATCTTGAGGACCTTGGTTTGGTGACCAGTCCTCATACCTCGGCCGGACGGATTCCAACCCCGCGGGGTTATCGTTTATTCGTCGATACGATGTTGACCATTCGACCTTTAGAGGAGGTGGCTTCCAAACAGGTTGAGCAATCCCTATACCCTGACGCTCCCCAAAAGGTCATTAGTTCTGCGGCTCAGCTGTTATCCAATCTGACGCATTTTGCTGGCGTGGTCATGACCCCCAAGCGCTCTCAGATCTTTAAACACATTGAGTTTCTGCGCCTTGGTGAAGGCAAGATTTTGTTAATTTTGGTGACCCCCGAGGGGGATGTGCAAAACCGTATCTTGCCGACTAATCAAGATTACAGTCCTGCACAGCTTACTGAGGCAAGTAATTTCATTAATGCTCATTTTTCAGGAAAGAGTTTTTCAGAGGTCCGCAGTCGTTTACGAGCAGAGCTGGATCATTTGCGTGGCGACATTGCTGGATTAATGGCGCTTGCCCTCGAGAATGGTGTGAGTGATACGGGCTTAAATCACCCGGATATGGTGATTTCTGGAGAGCGGCACTTACTGGATGTGGGTGAGCTGAGCACCAATCTGAGCAAATTGCGCAAAATGTTTGATATGTTGGAGCAAAAATCCCTGCTCATGCAATTGTTGGATGTATCAAGTCATGCCGATGGCATTCAGATCTTTATAGGAGGCGAAAGCGAGTTGTTGCCCTATGAGGATTTAGCGGTCATCAGCGCTCCGTATAGCGTGGATGGGCAAGTTGTCGGAACGCTCGGCGTGATTGGGCCCACTCGAATGGCGTATGATCGCGTGATTCCGATTGTGGATATCACCTCGAAGCTATTAAGCGGCGCCTTGAGCTCCCCTTAATGATTGGATTACTTTTGAAAACGAACCCTCATTTAAGACCCTCTCGGACCGGCGTTTTGCTCATCAATCTGGGTACGCCAGAGGCGCCTACGCGCGCGGCGGTGAAAACGTACTTAAAGCAATTTTTATCGGATCCCCGGGTCGTTGAAATTCCGCGCATCATTTGGTGGTTCATTTTGCACGGCATCATTTTGCCCATTCGCAGTGGCGCGTCAGCGAAGAAATACGCCTCAATCTGGTTAAAAGAGGGTTCTCCCTTGTTGGTCTACTCGCAAGCGCAGGCCCAGGGTTTGCTAAATTGTTTTCAGGGCCAAGACTCCAATGTGATCGTGGATCTGGCGATGCGTTACGGTAAACCATCCATTCCTGAAGTGCTCAAACGTTTTCAGGAAGCAAATGTTGAACGTCTGTTGTTATTGCCTTTGTATCCTCAATATTCAGCGACCACCAGCGCTTCTAGTTTTGACGAGGTGTTTTCAGTCCTTAAAATGTGGCGCAATCAACCAGAACTCCGAATCGTGAAGCACTACCACGATCATGCCTCTTACATTGAGTCGCTACGTCAGCAGATTGAGAGGTATTGGGCTCAACATGGTCGACCCGATTTTGCAAAGGGCGCCAAGCTCATTATGTCCTTTCATGGCCTGCCCAAACGAAATTTGATGCAAGGTGATCCCTATCATTGCGAATGTTTGAAATCAGGCCGCTTGCTAGGAGAAGCGTTGGGCCTAGAGCCAGCGCATTACCGAGTGACTTTTCAATCCCGCTTTGGTCGCGCGGAGTGGTTAAAGCCTTACACCGCTTTAACCATTGAGGAACTTGGGAAGGCAGGCTGCCCGCAAATGGATATTGTTTGTCCTGGTTTCCCAGCAGACTGTCTAGAAACCTTGGAAGAAATTGCCATGGAGGGTCAGGAGATTTTTCATGAGCATGGTGGCAAAGAGTATCGTTACATCCCATGTTTGAATGACGATACTAATTTCATTTCGGCTTTGCATGCAATTGCTTTAGAGCATATGCATGGTTGGTCAAAAGAACTTGAGTCCCCCAAAGTTTTGGAAGTACGCAATCAGCGGGCTCAGGCAGCCGAGGCTGCGATTGCTACTGGATAGCCCGGCCCCCTTGAAATAAGTGGCTATTAACCCCATATAAAATGTTGTAAACAAGGTGGAACTACTATGAGTGATCACAAATCTGAGCAGCAACCAGCCGTTGATAATCCAGCAACCGAAGTCCATGAAGAGTCCTCCCAAACCATCGAAGTTGAGTTAGCGGAGCTGAAGACAAAATTAGCTGAAATGCAAGATAACTTCTTGCGCGCCAAGGCGGAGGGTGAGAATATTCGTCGTCGTGCTGCTGAAGACATTGCAAAAGCACACAAATTTGCCATTGAAAATTTTGCTGAGCACTTGATTCCAGTCAGCGACAGCTTATATGCTGCTCTCGCCACCGAGGCTGGCGATGCAAAAGCCTTCAAGGAGGGTCTCGAGATCACCCTAAAGCAATTAATTGCTGCCTTCGAAAAAGGCCGCTTGGTTGAGATTAACCCCGAGCCTGGCGCTAAGTTTGATCCTCACCAGCATCAGGCAATCTCTATGGTCCCATCAGATCAAGAGCCCAACACGGTTGTCTCGGTTTTGCAAAGAGGCTTTTTGATTGCCGACCGGGTATTAAGGCCTGCTTTGGTGACTGTTAGCCAAGCAAAATAAGCTAGGGCCAATTATTTCAAGGACTTAGAGCCCTTGAAATTCCCCAAGTTGCCCCCATCTAGTCAATATTCGAAACAACGCCTCATCATTATTTGGAGCCATTATGGGAAAAATTATTGGAATTGACCTAGGAACCACAAACTCCTGCGTCGCAGTTATTGAGAACAATGCCCCGAAAGTCATTGAAAACGCAGAGGGCGCTAGAACTACTCCTTCCATCATTGCGTATATGGAAGACGGAGAAGTATTGGTTGGTGCGCCTGCTAAGCGGCAGTCAGTCACCAATCCTAAGAATACGATTTATGCCGTTAAGCGCTTAATTGGTCGCAAATTTACTGACGCAGAAGTGCAAAAAGACATTGGCTTAATGCCGTATAGCATCATTGCAGCAGACAATGGCGATGCGTGGGTATCGGTGCGCGATAAGAAAATTGCTCCTCAGCAGGTATCAGCTGAAATCTTACGCAAAATGAAAAAGACTGCTGAAGATTATTTGGGCGAAGAGGTCACCGAAGCCGTGATCACGGTACCCGCATACTTTAACGATAGTCAGCGTCAAGCCACCAAAGATGCTGGTCGAATTGCTGGTTTGGAAGTAAAGCGCATTATTAATGAGCCAACCGCTGCTGCTCTAGCATTTGGATTGGATAAGCAAGATAAGACCGATCGCAAAATTGCTGTTTATGACTTGGGTGGCGGTACCTTTGACGTTTCGATTATTGAAATCGCGAATGTGGATGGAGAAAAACAATTTGAAGTGTTGTCCACCAATGGTGACACCTTCTTGGGCGGTGAAGACTTTGACCAACGCATCATTGATTGGATTATTACTGAGTTCAAGAAAGAGCAGGGCGTTGATTTAAGTAAAGACGTTTTGGCATTGCAGCGCCTAAAAGATGCTGCTGAAAAGGCTAAGATCGAGTTATCCTCCTCCCAGCAAACAGAAATCAATTTGCCTTATGTAACAGCTGATGCAAGTGGCCCCAAGCATTTGAACTTGAAGTTAACCCGTTCTAAATTGGAGTCCTTGGTAGAGGAGTTGGTCACTCGTACCATGGGCCCATGCCAAGTGGCGATGAAGGACGCAGGGGTTTCCGCAGCAGACATTGATGATGTCATCTTGGTTGGCGGTCAAACTCGTATGCCGAAGGTGCAAGAGCAAGTCAAGGCTATTTTTGGTAAGGAGCCTCGCAAAGACGTTAATCCCGATGAGGCAGTCGCTGTGGGTGCTGCGATTCAGGGATCGGTATTGTCAGGTGATCGCAAGGATGTTTTGTTGCTTGACGTTACACCGCTATCTCTTGGTATTGAGACCTTGGGTGGTGTGATGACCAAGATGATCCCCAAAAATACAACCATTCCGACCAAGCATGCCCAAGTATTTTCAACGGCCGAAGACAATCAGCCGGCCGTGACCATTAAGTGCTTCCAGGGTGAGCGTGAGATGGCCAGTGCCAATAAATTGCTCGGCGAGTTTAATTTGGAGGGCATTCCGCCATCTGCCCGTGGTTTGCCACAGATTGAAGTGACCTTTGATATCGATGCCAACGGAATCTTGCACGTAACTGCTAAAGACAAAGCATCTGGTAAAGAGAACAAGATCACGATCAAGGCAAACTCAGGTCTCTCTGAGGATGAAATTCAGCGGATGGTGAAGGATGCTGAAGCGAATGCTGAGGAAGATCGTAAATTACTCGAGTTGGTCACCGCCCGAAATGCGGCCGATGCCTTAGCGCACTCCACAAAGAAAGCGCTCGATGAGCATGGCGCAAGTCTGGATGCTTCTGAGAAGGGTGCGATTGAATCGGCATTGAAAGAGCTAGAGGAAGCCATCAAGGGAAGTGATAAGGCAGCGATTGAGTCAAAAACTGAGGCATTGGCAAAGGCAAGTCAGAAGCTTGGCGAGAAAGCATATGCTGCTGAGCAAGCGAAGACTAACCCAGGCTCTGCCAATCCAGCGGGTGAGGCAAAAGCCAATAATGATGCAGAAGTAGTCGACGCTGACTTTAAGGAAGTGGATGACAAGAAGTAATTCTTAAAAAAGAATGATGCAAATTGGTGAGTCGGCCTTGTGCCGACTTCGCCTTTTGGGCAAATAAAAAGGAATGGGTTGTGGCTACTGGTAAACGTGATTTTTATGAAGTACTGGGCGTTGGTAAAAATGCCAGCGATGAAGACCTTAAAAAGGCCTATCGCAAATTGGCTATGAAATACCACCCTGATCGCAACCCTGACAACCCATCTGCAGAGGCAAAGTTCAAAGAGGCTAAGGAGGCCTACGAGACGCTTGCGGACCCCCAAAAGCGCAATGCTTACGATCAATATGGTCACGCTGGAGTTGACCCTAGCATGGGTGGGTTTGGAGGCGCTGCTGGTGGCTTCGCCGACGCCTTTGGTGACATCTTTGGGGATATCTTTGGTCAAGGAAGAAGCGCTGGCCCTCAGGTTTATAAGGGCGCTGATCTGCGTTACAACATGGAGATTACTCTCGAGCAAGCCGCCGAGGGTTACACCACGCAAATTCGAGTGCCGAGTTGGAGTAATTGTAAAACCTGTAGCGGTTCTGGTGCCGAGCCTGGTTCAAAGATTGAGGAATGCCCAACCTGTGATGGTCGTGGGCAAGTGCGGATTGCTCAGGGCTTTTTCTCGATGCAACAAACCTGTCCCAAGTGTCGTGGCACCGGCCAATACATTCCGAAGCCCTGCAAGACCTGCCATGGCAGCGGCAAGATCAAAGAGCAAAAGACTCTGGAGATTAAGATCCCAGCTGGTATCGATGATGGTATGCGGGTGCGCTCAGTCGGTAATGGCGAGCCAGGTATTAACGGCGGTCCATCAGGCGATCTTTACGTCGAAGTGCATGTTAAAAACCACCCTGTTTTTGAACGCGATGGGAGTGATTTGCATATTCAAATGCCGATTTCATTTGCGACCGCCACCCTGGGTGGCGATATTGAAGTCCCAACGCTTGGAGGCAGGGTGGAGCTGACGATTCCTGAAGGAACCCAAACCGGTAAAACCTTCCGTTTGCGTGGCAAAGGAATTAAGCAGTTGCGTTCCGCTCTATTGGGTGACTTGTATGTGCATGTCTTGCTTGAGACCCCGGTGAAGTTATCGGAGGAGCAAAAATCATTACTTGCACAATTTGATGAGTCGCTTCGAACTGGTGGCAAAAAACACAGCCCCCAACAAGAGGGTTGGTTTGATCGAATGAAGAGCTTTTTTAATTAAGAGGCAAAGCAGTGTTCAGGTCCAGGAAATTTCCCAGACTTAACTTCGCGAACATACGTTTTAATGGCTGCTTCAATTGAACTACTGCCGGCCATAAAATCTTTTACAAACTTCGGCGCTTTGCCAGGATTGATACCCAGTAAATCTGGCAAGACCAACACCTGCCCTGAGCAATTCGGGCCTGCTCCAATACCAATGGTGGGAATATGCAGAGACTGGGTAATTTTTTCTCCAAGCGCAGACGGAATCGCTTCTAGGATGAGCATTTGCGCCCCAGCCGCTTGGCAGGCATGCGCCTGTTCGAACATTTGGGTAGCGGCATCTTTTGATTTGCCTTGAACTTTGTAGCCGCCGAGTAAGTGAACCGATTGGGGCAAGAGTCCCAAGTGCGCACAAACTGGAACACTGCGCTCCACCAGGAACTGAATGATATCGACTTGCCAATCACCACCTTCAAGCTTGACCATGTCAGCTCCGGCGCGCATGAGCTCGGCAGCCGAGTCCAGTGCTTGCACAGGGTCACCATAGCTCGCAAAAGGTAGGTCAGTAATTAAGAATGCATGGCGATTAGCACGGGCGACACATTCCGTGTGATAAGCCATTTCTTCAACCGTCACCGGAGTTGTACTGGTATGACCTTGAATGACATTCCCCAGGGAGTCTCCAATTAGAATCACTTCGACCCCGCAGCGATTTAGCAAAGCGCTCATAGTTGAGTCGTATGCGGTTAGCACCGCAATTTTCTCGCCATCTGCATGCATGGCTAATAACTTCGTGATCGTAATTGGCTTATCGCCTTGTAAATAGCTCATAGTGCGGATTTTAAGCCTAATGGAGCTGCTGTCCGCAATCGCAATGTTTGCAGGTTATCCGAGTAATCCGTTGATGTTCAATATTGGGTAAGAGGCTTTTCAAGGGGCCATGATTGGGCAAGAAAAAATCAGGGCAAATTTCAAGTAAGGGCAGAACTACAAAAGAGCGTTCGGCGATGCGCGGATGGGGAATGGTTAGTTCCGAATGATTTTGCTCAACGCCCTCATAAAACAAAATATCAAGATCGAGGGTTCGGGGTGCGTTGGCATAGGGACGTTCGCGACCAAATTGCTGCTCGATTGATTGGCAGACGTAGAGGAGACCATAGGGATTGAGTTGGGTATGAATTTCCACAACCGCATTTACGTAGTCGTCCCCCACAGCATTGACAGGCGCACTTTGATAGAAGCAACTTTTGTTGACGATTTGAATCTCAATATGCTGAGCAAGGCAGACAATCGCGTCGGTGATGATCTGCCGAGCATCGCCAATATTGCCACCAAATCCGATAAAGGCCTGCGCCATGAGCTTCCTATAAGAAATATGCGATTACTTTACTGAAAATCAATTAATTTTGCTTGGCGTCATTTGGCCCGGAATTGGACTGAATTTCAGGGCTTGACTTGGGCTTTTTTGGCCTGCGGCGCCTTTTCCTATTTGAGTTTGATGGGGTTTCGGCAGAATTTAAATCCTCTAGTTTGGCAGCTGCCAGTAGGGCCTCGCGTTGGGGTAAATCCGCATGATAAAAGTCAGTCCACCATTGCCCTAGAGTGGGTTTGCAATACCCTGTTTGACTGCGAAGGAGCATAAAGTCATAGCCCGCCCGAAAGCGCGGGACTTCGAGGAGCCGATCGGGGTAGCGCCCCACCCGTTTGTCAAAACGCGGTTGCATCGTCCAGATATCTCGCATATCACCCTCATGGCGGCGCTGAATGGTGATACCAGTATGTGAAGGAGTAACGACTGTATCGATTGCAGCATGGAGCGCTGGTAGGGTTGGCATCCCAGTATGTCGGAGTGCTTGCCACTCCTTCTCCAAATCGGGCCAAAGTAGCGCGGCAAATAGAAAGCCTGGGGAAACCGATTTACCCATTTGAATTCGCTCATCAGTATTCCGAAGGGCCTGTTCAATAAATTGGGCAGACTGAGTATCGTCAAGCGCGCGATCCATAAAAGGTAGGAGGCCATGATGCAAGTTTGCATTACGCAAGGCCTGGATTCCAGCCCAGGCATGGCCTGACATGAGTAACTTCAAAATCTCATCAAATAACCGAGCACTCGGTACATCATGGATGAATTGACTAAGCTCATAAATCGGTGCAAGAGTCTTAGGCTCAATCTGAAACCCGGTCTTTGCCGCAAAGCGAATCGCTCGCAACATACGGACTGGGTCTTCACGGTAACGCTTGGTTGGGTTGCCGATCATGCGAATGGTTTTAGAGCGGATATCATCCATCCCGCCGTGATAGTCAAGCACGGTTTCCGAACTGGGATCGTAATACATCGCATTGATCGTAAAGTCGCGGCGGGCGGCATCCTCCGCATGAGTACCCCAAACATTGTCACGCAGAATGCGACCACTCTCGGCAATATGCTCCCCCACACTTTCTAAAACGGCCCGAAAGGTTGAGACCTCGATAATTTCAGGGCGGTCCTTGCCAAAATACGTGACATGAACAATCTGAAACCGGCGACCAATCAGTCGTGAGCGCCTGAATAATTTTTGCACCTCCTCGGGCGTGGCATTGGTTGCCACATCAAAATCTTTTGGGGCAATTCCCAATACGAGATCGCGAACCGCCCCACCCACGATATAGGCCTTATAGCCAGCTTGCTGCAAGGTGTGCGTTACTTTGACGGCATTCTTTGAAAGTAAAGCAGGATTAATTCGATGCGTTTTCTTAGAAACCTTATGGGCTACCAAAGTGGCCCCGGATTGATCCGACTTAGGGCGAGGGCCTCGACGCAATAATCGATCGAGGAATTTAGTGATCATGAGGATGGGCCAAAGTAAATTTAATGAAATAGTTCCAAGATCGGCCAGTTACGCTTTTCTGCTTCAGCCCGTAGGCGCGCATCCGGATTGGTTGCTACTGGATTCGTTACTCTTTCCAATAGAGGTAAATCATTCATGGAGTCGGAATAAAAGAAACTTTGCTCAATGGATTCCAAGCGCAATCCCAAACCGGCTAACCAATCATTGACTCGAGTAATTTTCCCTTCCTTAAAGCTCGGTATCCCAGCAATACCGCCAGTAAAATTCGCTCCCGGTTGATTATTTTCAGTCGCCGGTTCGGTAGCAACCAGATGTTCAATCCCAAAGGCCTTCACAATCGGACGCGTTACAAAACTGTTCGTAGCGGTCACTACACAACATAAATCGCCCGCATTGAGATGGCGTTGAACCAGTGTTATCGCGTGCGGATGCAGACGTCCATCAATTTTCTGTTGCATAAAGGCTCGATGCCAAACTTCTAGTTGAGAACGCGGGTTATCAGCTAGGGGTTTTAAGGCAAAGCGTAAGAAGGCATCAATATCGAGCTTGCCAATTTTGTAATCAGCGTAAAACTGATCGTTGGCTTTAGCATATTGCTCGCCGTCCACCACCCCCAGGCTTACTAAGAACTGCCCCCATTCGTAATCGCTGTCGAATGGCAGCAGGGTGTGATCTAAATCAAACAAGGCTAAGCGGGTCATGGTGTGTGTCCGGAAATTTGTAATAGCTCACGAACCAAAGGTAAGGTAATAGCACGCTTAGTCTCTAAAGAGTAGGCATCGAGTGCATCGAGTAACGCCATCAAGCTTGGCATATCCCGATAGAAATGATGAATTAACCAAGGTAAAACCTCGTTGGATAAGATTAAACCCCGTTCTTTTGCTGCGCGCGATAGAGCTTCGATCTTCTCTGAATCAGACAGTGGATGAACTTCAAAGATCAGCCCCCAGCCAATACGGGTGCGTAAATCCTCTCGTAATGCCAATTGTGCAGGAGGTGCATGCCCAGACAAATACACAAATGAGTGTGGTGAGGCGTGCACTAAATTGAGTAAGCGGAAAAGGCCAGCTTGTTGATGCTCATCAAGCCGATCCACATCATCAATCGTCATGATGATCGGCGCGGAACTTACAGCAGCAGAGAGTTTATGCTCAGCATCAACCCAGCCGCTTGGTTCATTTGGGGATAGCCGAATCGAGCCCATTTCGAGTTGCACGGCTTGGTTTGCCATAGCGCTTAAGAGATGGGAGCAGCCTGCACCATCGGTGCCCCACCAATAAAACCAGCGCCCCTCAATCGAGTGCGAGGATGTCTTTGTGGGGGAATTCCAGCGAGCGATGGACTGGCTAAGGGCATCAATCAGAGCTTCATTACCATTAGGTAAAAAATTGTGCAAGGAGGGCTTGGGGGCTTGATTGATATCGAGCGCAAATTGGCGGGGTAGTGCGGATGAGACCATTACTTTTGATACCAGGTGCTTTGGGAATATTGCATCCATGCAAAGCGGATTAGAACCAATACAACCGCGCTTGCTGGCAGGGCAAGTAATACGCCAAAAAATCCAAATAATTTAGCGAAGATTAATAAAGCAAATAAGACAGCCACTGGGTGTAGCCCAATTCGTTCGCCCACTAAACGGGGAGTCAGGAAAAATCCTTCGAGTACTTGGCCGATCCCAAACACGACCAACACAATCACGAGTTCAGGCCCAAGTCCGAATTGCAAAATGACCGATAGGACTGCCAGAATCAGACCCAGCGCAATTCCAATATAAGGAATCACAATCACCAAGGCGGTAAATACGCCAAGACCGAGCGCCCCATGCATACCAGTCAAGCTCAATCCGGCGCTATAGAAAACCGCCATAATCAAAATCACCAGCATTTGCCCTCGCAGGTATTGCGATAACAACAAGTCTGTTTCTTGTGCAAGCCTGAGCGCAGTGGTTTGATAGCGAATCGGAAACAGTTGCTTGAGTAATTCAAAGAAGTGCTTCCAATCAATTAGCAGGTAAAAAAGGACAAAGAGAATCAAGACAATATTGACGAGGCCACCAAGCAGGGAGCTACCGGAGGCCAAGATGGTCTCAAAACTAGTACTTACTATTTGGTTGGCGTTTGCTGAAAAATGAGCGGTCAATTTTTGAGT
>JBEDHB010000001.1:0-48399 GCA_041174325.1 Pseudomonadota bacterium | reverse complement strand
GTCCAACTGCTCCTCGGTTGCACCCAATTTATCAAAGAGCTCAAAGGTTGCATTAATCACATAATCACATCGGGCTCCGGGACGATCCACCTTATTGATTACAACGATGGGCTTTAAACCCAAGGCAAGTGCTTTCTTGGTCACAAAACGGGTTTGGGGCATCGGGCCTTCAACTGCATCTACCAGCAGCAATACGCCATCTACCATGGAGAGAACACGTTCAACCTCGCCACCAAAGTCAGCGTGCCCAGGCGTATCCACAATATTAATATGCGTACCCTCATACTCCACGGCGCAGTTTTTAGCCAAGATAGTAATACCGCGCTCTTTCTCGAGATCATTCGAATCCATGATTCGTTCGGAGATCTTTTCGTTCGAACGGAAGGTTCCAGATTGCCGTAAGAGTTGATCAACGAGAGTGGTTTTGCCGTGGTCAACGTGGGCGATGATGGCAATATTACGAAGTGCGCGTTTGGTCATGAGTTGCTTTACAAAAAGATCAATTAATTTTGGTTCAGAAGTCGTTGGGCGATAAAGCGTCGAGGGTGCAGCACACCCGAACGCCAATCCGCCGTGCCAATAAAGTTTTGCGGCAAGGCTTGGCTGCGATAAATCCGAAATAAGGAATTGGCCCACTGGCTGGCGCGATTGAGTGCGCATGGGACACGCTGACCCATCTCCAGACGTTTGGCTTGCTGGTCATCCACGGTCAACTCGGGCAGAGTTTGCAACAAGGCATCCACTGGAAGTAATACCTTGGGGGAGTTTTCAAGGGTCTCCAGGGTGCAGCCCTGCTCCAGACTAAGGTGACCAACTTTAGTGCGTCGTAATCCGCTCAAATGTGCGCCGCAGCCTAATGCACTGCCAATGTCTTGTGCCAAGACTCGGATATAGGTTCCCTTACTGCAGTGGACTTCAATCTCTACGTGGGGCCAATGGATTGATACTAGACGAATCGAGTAAACGGTAATTCTTCGGGGCTCACGCTCAATCTCCACACCTGAGCGCGCGTACTCATAAAGGGGTTTGCCATCCCGCTTTAATGCGGAGTACATCGGAGGAATCTGCTCGATTTCACCCATGAACGTAGGCAAAATCGCCTCCAATAATGATTTAGCCATCAAACTATCTGTTACTTCAGCAGTTGATCGCTCGGCCAATATTTGCCCCTCAGCATCACCAGTATCGGTTTCGATTCCAAATCGCAGGGTTGCAGCGTAGGTCTTATCGGCATCCAAAAGATCTTGTGAATACTTGGTGGCCTCACCCAAACAAATGGGCAATAAACCGGTTGCCATCGGATCTAAGGTACCTGTGTGACCAGCCTTTTCTGCCTGAAAATAGCGTTTGACCGCAGTGACCGCACCTTGCGAACTCATACCATTGGGTTTGTCCAGTAAGACCACCCCATCAATCCGTTGCGCCATCACCATTAATTAGGCTTTGAGCCCAAGGCCTGATCAATTAATCGCGACATCTCTGCGCCCCGCTCTACT
Source organism: Pseudomonadota bacterium (assembly GCA_041174325.1). Taxonomy (GTDB): domain Bacteria; phylum Pseudomonadota; class Gammaproteobacteria; order Burkholderiales; family Burkholderiaceae; genus Polynucleobacter. Next base: position 46,903 of record JBEDHB010000001.1, on the reverse strand, counting down.
GAGGTATCAAACACAAAATGCAACGTAGGTACGGTATGGGTGTGCATCCGCTTAAAGAGCAGAGAGTGCAAATATCCGGCTTTTTCCTGGAGCGATCCCAGCGCATACTGCGGATCACCTCCCAAAACCGTGAAATACACCTTCGCGTGCGCGAGATCAGGCGAAAGCTCCACTGCTTGAATGGTAATTAAACCATTCAAGGGATCACGCAGTTCCCGGGGAATCAACTCTGCAAGATCGCGCTGAATTTGATCCGCGAGACGCTGATGACGATGTGGGCTCGTTTTATGCATAATGACTAAAGGGTTCTCGCTACTTCAGTCACTTCAAAGATTTCGAGTTGGTCGCCCTCTTGAATATCATTATTGTTCTTCAAGGAAAGGCCGCACTCAAAACCGCCTTTGACTTCTTTCACATCATCTTTAAAACGCTTTAAGGAGTCGAGCTCACCAGTCCATACCACGACATTGTCACGCAATAAGCGAACACGCGAGTTACGGCGCACAATCCCATCGAGCACCATACAACCTGCAATCGCACCAACCTTGGAAACCAAGAAGACCTGACGAATCTCAACTAAGCCAGTAATTTCTTCCTTCTTATCTGGTGTCAGCATGCCGCTTAAGGCCGCCTTCACTTCATCGACCGCGTCATAAATAATGTTGTGATACCGAATATCAACTCCGTTACTCTCGGCAAGCTTACGCGCTACCGCATCGGCTCGGGCATTAAAGCCAATAATCACACCTTTCGAGGCAATCGCGAGATTGACATCGGTTTCGGTAATGCCACCAACGGCGGCATGCACGATCTGTACCTTCACCTCATCGGTAGAAAGCTTTTGTAGAGACTGTGACAGCGCTTCTTGCGAACCCTGCACATCGGCTTTAATAATGATCGGGAGCAATTTAGCTTCAACTGCACCCTCGCCCATGGTCTCCATCATATTCTCTAGCTTGACCGCTTGTTGCTTAGCGAGCTTAACGTCGCGGAACTTACCTTGACGGAACAGTGCAATCTCCCGCGCCTTACGCTCATCGGCCACCACCTGGAAAGATTCCCCGGCATCGGGCACTTCGGACAAACCTTGAATCTCGACCGGAATCGATGGTCCTGCTTCGTTGGTTGATTTACCGTTTTCATCCAACATCGCACGAATACGCCCATAAGACTGGCCGGCTAACAACATATCGCCACGCTTTAATGTGCCAGATTGAACCAATACGGTAGCGACCGGTCCCCGACCTTTATCGAGGCGAGCTTCAATCACAATACCCTGGGCAGGCGCTTCTTTGGGAGCCTTGAGTTCCAACACTTCGGCTTGCAACAGCACGTTTTCAAGCAAGGCATCAATGCCCTCGCCAGTCTTTGCTGACACTCCGATAAATGGCGAGTCACCACCATACTCTTCGGGTACCACCTCTTCGCTCACTAATTCGGTTTTAACCCGATCTGGATTCGCTTCGGGCTTGTCGATCTTATTGATCGCTACCACTAAGGGCACATTGGCTGCTTTCGCATGATGAATCGCTTCACGGGTTTGTGGCATCACGCCGTCATCGGCAGCCACCACCAAGATTACGATGTCGGTGGCCTTTGCACCGCGTGCACGCATCGCTGTAAAGGCTTCGTGGCCAGGGGTATCTAAGAATGTGATTACGCCGCGCGGGGTCTCGACGTGATAAGCACCGATATGCTGTGTAATGCCACCCGCTTCACCAGCTGCCACTTTCGCAACTCGGATCTTATCCAAGAGTGAGGTTTTACCATGATCAACGTGGCCCATCACGGTCACAACCGGTGGTCTTGGGATTAAAGGAGCATCTTCAGCCGAATCTCCAAGATCAATTTCCGGGTCATCTAATTTAGCAGCATGTGCTTTATGGCCCATCTCTTCAACGATGATCATCGCAGTGTCTTGATCCAAGACCTGGTTAATGGTCACCATCTGACCCATACCCATGAGTAACTTGATGACCTCAGCACCTTTGACTGCCATCTTGTGGGCTAGATCAGCAACCGTAATGGTCTCTGGAATGTGCACATCGCGCACAATCGGTTCAGTGGGTACCTGGAAATTACTCGCCGGATTATCTTCTTGATGCTGTTGCTTCTTGCGACCACCGCCTGTTCTCCATCCACCACCTAAGCCACCTGTTAGATCGCCACGTGTTTTTAATCCAACCTTACGCTTCGCACCCTCTTCCTGCCAGGTGGAGGACGTCTCAGAGGATTTAATCAGTTTGCCGCCAACCTTAGCGGGCTTTTTCTTATCCTCGCCACCATCAGCCTTAACTGGCTTATGCAAGGTGCCTTTTTTAGCCTCCTCACTCGCTATCTCACTAGGGGCTTTGAGCACGCGAGCGGGGGCGCTCATCATATCCCGAATTGCTGATACCTCAGCTTCTGCTGCCGCACGGCGTGATTGCAGTTCAGCGAGCTCTTTTTTGGCCTGCTCTTTACTGGCAGCCTCTTGCTCAGCCTCCACTTTGCTTGGCTTTTGCTCGGCTTCTACCTTCTTTTGCTTTGCCTCACTCGCCGCCTTCATTTCGGCTTCTTGCCGCGCCAAGAGTTCGGCTTGACGAGCGGCTTCCGCAGCACGCTTTTCCAACTCCTCGTCCGAAAGAATAGGCTTGGTCTCAACTGCCGCAGCTGGTTTTACCTCAGTCGGCTCATCAGCCTTGCCGGCATCATCACGTTTTACTAAGACACGCTTTTTACGCACCTCAACTTGCACGGTACGGGTTCGCCCCGCCGAATCCGCTTGACGAATTTCGCTGGTCTCACGCTTGGTAAGGGTGATCTTTTTACGAGCACCGGTCTCAGCACTGCCGTGTGCTTTTTGAAGATAAGCAAGCAACGCGGTCTTATCTTTATCGGTAATCATATCGGCCTCGGACTCCTTGTCGATTCCGGCGGCCTTGAGCTGTTCCAATAAATCTGCAGGACTGCGTTTAAGCTCCTCGGCTAATGCTTTTACAGTTGTTGTTGCCATGCGCTTCCCCTCATGCATTAAACCAATGTTCGCGCGCCTTCATAATGAGCGTTTTGGCTGCTGTTTCATCCATGCCCGTCATCTCAACGAGCTCATCTACAGCCAATCCAGCCAGATCATCGCGTGTATGCACTTGGTTCTCGGCTAAGGTTGCAATGTATTCTGTGGAAAGACCTTCAAGCGATCGCAAATCTTGAGAGACCTCTTCAAGACGCTCTTCTTTCGCTAACTCCATCGTGAGCAACGAGTCACGAGCACGAGTCCGTAACTCATTGACGGTATCTTCGTCAAATGCTTCAATCTCGAGCATTTCAGAAAGTGGCACATAGGCAACTTCCTCAAGCGAATTAAAGCCCTCTTCGATCAAAATATCAGCAACCTCTTGATCCACATCTAACTTGTCCATAAAGAGTTGGCGCACAGCCACAGATTCTTTTTCAGACTTCTCAGCAGATTCTTCCGGGGTCATGATGTTAATTTGCCAGCCGGTTAATTCACTGGCTAAACGGACGTTCTGACCGCTGCGACCAATCGCAATGGCCAAGTTTTCTTCGTCGACCACCACATCCATGGCATGACGCTCTTCGTCAACCACGATCGATGACACTTGTGCAGGGGCTAATGCACCAATCACAAATTGGGCTGGATCTTCAGACCACAAAACGATATCAACGGCTTCGCCCGCTACTTCGTTACGAACTGCAGTGACACGGGTGCCACGTACACCTACGCAGGTACCAATCGGATCAATACGCTTGTCATAAGTCACTACGGCAATCTTGGCACGGATCCCAGGATCACGCGCAGCACCCTTAATTTCCAACAAGCGCTGCTCAATCTCAGGCACTTCGTTTTCAAACAACTTAATCAAAAAGTCAGGGCATGTTCTCGAGAGTTCAATTTGGGGGCCACGTGCCTCACGATCCACTTTCAGAATATAGGCACGCACACGGTCGCCTGAGCGTAGGTTCTCTTTAGGGATCATTTGATCGCGACGCAGTAATGCCTCAACTCGACCCGATTCCACAATCAAACCATTTTTATCAGCCCGCTTGACGGTGCCGGTCATAATTTTTTCACCGCGCTCTAGATAATCATTCAAGATCTGCTCGCGCTCGGCATCGCGAATACGCTGCAAGATCACTTGCTTAGCAGCTTGGGCACCAATTCGGCCAAAAGCTAGGGATTCAATTTGCTCTTCGATGTAATCACCCGTCTCGATATCTGAAATTTGCTCTTTGGCCTCAAATTGCAAAATTTCTTTATCGGGCTCCTGTAAACCAGCTTCATCAGGCACCACCAACCAACGACGGAAGGTCTCGTACTCACCGCTTGTGCGATCAATCGAAACTCGAATATCAACGTCTTCGGTATACCGTTTCTTAGTTGCCGAGGCAAGCGCCAACTCAAGCGCTTCAAACACGATCTCACGATCAACATTTTTTTCACGGGCTAGGGCTTCTGCCAACATGAGGACTTCACGACTCATGATTTTCTTCCTTTGAAATCAATAACAGGGACCAAACGAGCTTTTTCTACTTCAGACAAACTAAATTCCAGTTCGGCCGGAGATCCATCACTCGCCTCAAATAACAAACTAAACTTTGCATCCGGTGTGTTGACAACCCCAGACGTCAGGCCTTGCAACACCCCTTTAAAATTCTTTCGATTACCTACTGCAATTCGCAACTTCAACTCAATCTCTAAACCTGCGAACCGAACAAAATCATCGCCGGTCTTGATCGGTCGATCCAACCCTGGCGAGGAGACCTCGAGTCGCTCGTACGGCACGTTCTCAACAGCAAAGGTATAGGTCAACTGATGGCTCACCTTCTCGCAATCCTCAACGGTAATCATGCGGTCATAATCGGGGTTCTCAATCGTGACCCGCAATAAACCACGGCCTTCCCGCTCGATATCAACGAGTGAGTACCCCAAATTGCGTACTTCGGCAGAAATAATCTGCTGTTCTTTCACTTCTTCCCCATAAATCAACTGCTGTTACAAAGCCACCTTTACAAAGCGTTTGGCAAAAAAAAATGGGCTTACAAGCCCATATTCCTCATTACCAGAACAGGCCAGCTTACGTTGATGTCAACATCAGCCGGTATATGTGTAAATTATACCTGAATCAAAAAAATCACTGAGAAATCAGAAACTTTCGCCAGGATTACGGGGCTTGCGGGGCCCTTTGAACGACTTGCCCTTACTGGGTCGCCGCTGACCCCCTGGATTATTACCCGATGGGGCGCTAAAGCCACTAGCGTGATGGACCTTTTGACCCTTCGAGCGGGGTGAGCCTGATTTGCCCCCTTTGGAGTGAGATGGTTTTTGTCCAAAACCACCGCGTCCCCCGCCACTATTTGACCCGCGACCCTGCCCAGGCAAATGAGACACCCCATGACCATGATGACTGGCTAGCGTGAGTGCTTCTTTAGATCCCCAGTACGACACAGAGGTTTGCATGGGATCGGGTTGAAAGTTCGGATCGCTCGCTGGATCCGTCCGTGATGATCTGCCTTGAGATTGACCTTTTTCTTTTGCCATATTCTGAGGCAACTTCAGGTCCGCCATTCGCATGAGTTGAGCCACACTTTCCATGGGCACCTCTTCCCACTTACCACGACGCAAACGCGGTGGCAGCATAAAAATGCCATAACGGGTTCGGATGAGACGCGACACCACATGCCCGGTCGCCTCAAACATACGACGCACTTCACGATTACGCCCTTCGGTCAACGCTACCGAGTACCAACGATTGGCACCGTCTCCTCCACCTTGGCTCAAGCGCAAGAAACGTGCTTGCCCATCGTCAAGCGTAATGCCAGTTTTTAATTGTTCAGCAGACTCAGCCGATAGCTCACCCAAAATACGTACCGCGTATTCACGCTCAACCCCATAACGCGGATGCATTAAGCGATTCGCGAGTTCGCCCGACGTCGTAAAGAGTAACAAGCCCTCGGTATTGAAGTCCAAACGGCCCACTGCAATCCAGCGACCCTGGCGAGGTTTTGGTAAGCGATCAAACACGCTAGGGCGCCCCTCTGGGTCAGCTTGGCTCACGATTTCGCCAGCGGGTTTGTGATACAGAATCACGCGTGGGGGCTTGGTTGGAATCTTGCGATGCACGACCTTACCGTTAATACGAACAATATCGCTGGGGCCAACGCGCTGACCAATATGGGCCGGCATGCTGTTGACCGAAACACGACCTTGAATAATGAGGTCTTCCATCTCACGACGCGATCCCATTCCTGCGTCAGCCAAGACCTTATGTAACTTAACCGTATCTTCATCATCCGCGTCATCATCTAAGCCATCGAGATCAGACCAAACCTCATCGCGCAAACTCAGGGGTAACTCATCGACGCTCGCAAATTGCAAACGCTCGAGATCACTTAAAGACTCCGGCTCCTCGGATTCTTCCTCACCCGCCTTATTAGCGCGCCGCTCAATTCCAGCCTCATGCGAGATCTCTGCTGAATCATCGCTGACCGTCTGCGGGGCAGCCTCAGGAGCCTCAAGAGCAGCATCAAACTCACCGGAGACCACAGCTGCAAATAATGCCTCGGTCTCGGCGATTAGCTCAGGGGAGGCCGGTGTAGGCGCCTTGGGATTCTCGTTTGAAGGCCCTCCTGAATGACGCTTATTTTTATTGAACTTGCCTGGACGGGATTTGTTACTGAATTTATTAAAACGCCGCGGGCTTCGGTCTTTACGTTGCTCACCACCCTCATCTCGCGAAGTGGAGCCGTCGGCTGTATCTGGGATGGCGCTTACTTGGGATGAATCGTTTTCAGGTCTTGTCATTCTCAGCACTCTCAGTAGGCGACTCAAGCGGAATGACGGTCTCCACCGTTGCATCGGCATCAAACTCAATCACAGCTTGTCCTAAAGCTTCTGCGGATATCGAGCCATCCTCGAGCATCGGTAAGCTTTGTAAATCTTTTAAACCCAAATCGTCTAAAAATTGTTTGGTGGTGGCATAAAGACCTGGTCGACCAATTGTCTCCTTGTGGCCAACCACCTCCACCCAGCCACGATCTTCTAACTGACGCATCACATTGCTACTCACAACCACGCCACGTACTTCCTCAATCTCTCCACGCGTCACAGGTTGGCGATAGGCAATGATCGCTAAGGTCTCAAGCACTGCCCGTGAATACTTTGGTGGCTTTTCCGGGGTGAGGCGATCCAAATACTCGCGCATGTGAAGTCGGCTTTGAAAACGCCAGCCAGTCGCAATACTGACAAGCTCCATCCCTTTGTCTTGCCATTCTTTCTGAATTTCTAACAAAATGTTTTGCAGGTCCGCATTAGTTAAGGGTGGGTCTACAAAGAGTCGACTCAGCTCATTGACCGTTAATGGTTCTTGGGCGCAAATTAAGGCGGTCTCAACGACCCGCTTGTGGTGATCGGTATCCATATGTTGTATTAAACAGCTTAGCTGTTTAGGGGTTTGTTCACAATCGTCAAAAAAGTTGGGGTGTTATCTGGACTGTGCGGGCTTCATTCACATCAATTCTTTTTATGGGGAGAGGCCAGCCATCCAAGAAGGTCAAGTCGCTTGCGAAGCAATTTACACCTGTTTCCGCATTATAGGGTAGGGTCAATACAATAACCAAATGTCGCTATTTTCTCCAAACCGTCGTTTGTTTTTGCAAGGCTTGGGTCTTGCCGGGATTGGCACCCTCCCCGCCTGCGGCTTATTTCGCGAAAGCCCCAAGCCCCCGGTCATTGCACTGGTTCTTGGCTCTGGCGCTGCCCGGGGCTTTGCGCATATTGGAGTGATCAAGGCCCTTGAGGCCCAAGGGATTCGCCCAAATCTTGTGGTGGGGGCGAGCGCGGGAAGTGTGATTGCCGCTCTGTACGCCTCAGGTTATAGCGGTCTAGAACTCAATCGCATCGGGCTCAATTTAGATGAGGCGGCACTTGCGGACTGGGCCCACCCCTTTGCAGGACGCTTTGGTGGATTAATCAAAGGCGATGCTTTGCAAAACATGGTTAATCGCGAGGTCCAGAATAAAACGGTCGAACAAATGGCCATGCCACTCGGAATTGTTGCCACAGAATTGCAAACCGGTAAAGGCGTCCTCTTTCGTCGAGGCGACACTGGTTTAGCAGTCCGCGCGTCCTGCGCCGTGCCAGGAGTCTTTCAGCCCGCACTGATTCAAGGACGTGAATATGTCGATGGCGGATTAGTCGCCCCCGTACCGGTCCGTTATGCACATGAGATGGGTGGCACCTTTGTGATTGCCGTCAATATTTCTTCCGATGCGAGCGCATTTAATGCCACGGGCACGCTTGGTTTATTGCAACAAACCATCAGCATCATGCAGCAGAGCATCAATCAATACGAGTTAGCAAAAGCTGATGTCGTGATTACACCCCAACTCAAGCAAATGGGGAGTGCTGACTTCAGAGCGCGCAACGCCGCTATTCTCGCTGGCGAGCTTGCTGCTCAAGAAAAGGTAAGTGAGATTAAAGAAAAACTTAAGGATTTGAGAAGGAATTAAAGCTTACGTGGTTGTGCGCGTAATTTTTTTGCTTCCTGAATCAGATTATTGCGTTCAGCATGACTCAACTGATCACTACCGTCTAATCGTCTAGCACCATCAAAACGCTTATCCCAGTAGGCACTCGCCAAATCATCAATTCGGACAGAAGAACCTTTTGATGGGGAGTGAATAAATTTGTTATCGCCCACGTAAATACCAACGTGTGAGAAGGTCAAGCGCATCGTATTAAAAAACACCAAATCACCAGGCTCTAACTCATCCCGTGATATGGGTTTTCCTACTTTACTCATTTGCGAGGACTTGGGTGGGAGTAAAAATCCCAATTTGTCTCTAAAAACAAATCGCACAAAACCACTCGCATCCAAACCCGATTGTGGCAGATCACCGTTCCAGCGATAGCGAACTCCAATCAATTGCATTGCCTCGTTGATAAGTGCTTCCGTGCTACTTGATACCGAATCTACTACTTGATGTGTAAAGCGTGCAAAGTAAGAAGAGTTGCCCTCAATCCGAACCTCTGGCTTTGGGGCCTCCTTTGCTACTGCGTCAACACCCGTGTTGGCACTGGCAATCGACACAAACCCACCCAAAACCATGGCAGTTAGGAATTGAAAAGGCAAACGAGTCATTTGCTTACGAATAGACATGAGGGGATTCTAGCAAAGCCTTAGCAAAAGTGGAAGTGATTGAAGCCTAAATGTCAAACTATAAGTACTTGTTTTATATAGTTTTTTATATCTAGGTCAGCTCAGCCGCCTTAAATAAGGCTTTGGTATAGGGCTCTTTGGGGTCACGAACCATGGCTTCGGTCTCGCCATACTCCACCACCTCCCCGTCACGCAGAACCATGAGCTCGTGTGACATTGCCCGAATCACTGCCAGATCATGACTAATGATGAGATAGGCAAGGTTGTACTTTTTTTGGAGTTCGCTCAGTAGCTTTAAAACCTGCTTTTGGATCGAAACATCCAAGGCTGAGGTCGGTTCATCAAGAACCAAAATTTGTGGCTTGAGGATCAGTGCGCGCGCAATGGCAATGCGCTGGCGTTGTCCACCTGAAAACTCATGGGGATAGCGCTGGAGGGCGGAACGATCCAAACCGACCTCACGCAATATCTCAACCACTCGGGTCTCATGCTCGACATGCGACAAATGAGGTTGATGGACATCTAAACCCTCCGACACAATCTGGAAGATGGTCATGCGTGGCGACAAAGAACCAAAGGGATCCTGAAAAATAACCTGCAAATGAGCGCGCATCGCACGACGCTCGATCGGGCTCAAGGATGACCACGATTGATCCAAGACCGAGACATCGCCCTCTACCTTGGCAGTTGTCTCCCCAAGCAATCCCAAGATAGCCATGGCCAAGGTTGTTTTACCAGAACCGGATTCACCAATCACACCAATCGTTTGCCCTTGTTTAAGTTCAAGACTTAAGGGCTTGAGCACTTGATGGCGCTTGGCCTTGGTAAACCAATCGCGCCAACGAAAGCCACCGCTTGCAAAATTGGATTGCGGATACGACACGCTCAATTGATTAGCGGTCAATAAGACGGGTGCCAACGGCACCACAGGTAGTAGCTCACGCTCAGGCTGACTGTTCACCAATTGTTCGGTGTAAGGATTGGTGGGATGTGAAAAAACCTCATGGGTTGATCCAGACTCTAGTAAGCATCCCTGATTTAAAACTCCTACCCGGTTTGCAAAATGCTTTACTAAGTTGAGGTCATGCGTGATTAATAAAATCGCCATGCCGCCACGCTCTTTAGCTTCTTCTTGCAGATCCCGCAGTAAATCCAAAATCTGGAGGCGCAAACTCACATCCAAGGCAGTGGTTGGCTCATCGGCAATCAGCAAGCGTGGTTTACAGGCTAGCGCCATCGCAATCATGGCGCGTTGACGTTGCCCACCCGATAGCTGATGAGGATAAGCATAAAAACGTTCCTCCGGTTGCGGGATCCCGGTTTTCTTCAGGAGTGCGGTCGCAGTATGGCGGCATTCCTCCAAAGGCATCAAGGGCTCATGCACCTGAACCGCTTCAACAATTTGATTACCAATCGTAAACAAGGGGTTCAGTGCGGTCATTGGCTCTTGAAAGATCATCGCAATCTCACGCCCCCGAATCTCCCGAATACGTTCGATGGATAAATCCAGTAGATTTTCCTCTTTGCCATCCTCACGTTGCCAAAGAATGCGGCCCTGCAAACGAGCACCTTCTGGGGTGAGGCGCAAAGGTGCCAATGCAGAGAGTGTTTTTCCGGAACCGGATTCACCAACCAAGGCAATACGCTCACCTGGCTCTATACCGAGATCCAGATCACGTACGGCATACTTCTCACGCCGCCCGGCACCAAACGAGATCGAGAGTTGCTCGTAGCGTAGCAAACTCATGCACGCGCCCCCGTTAGCGGATTACTTTTGCGAGAATCAAATGCATCTCGCAATGCCTCGCCCATAAATGTTAATAAAAGCAAGGTGCCTCCGAGTACAAAGAAGGTGGATACGGAAATCCACCAGGCGTCTAGGTTTGCCTTACCCTGCGATAGCAACTCGCCCAAGCTGGGTGTTCCGGGTGGCACCCCCAATCCCAAGAAATCCAAGCTCGTGAGCGACAAAATCGCCGCGCTCATCCGAAATGGCAAAAAAGTAATGACGGGGGTTAAGCTGTTTGGCAAGATATGACGCCGCATAATCTGCGCATTGGTGAGCCCTAAAGCTTTGGCTGCCCGCACATATTCGAGAGCGCGATTACGAAAGAACTCGGCACGCACATAGTCGGATAAACCCATCCACCCAAATGCAGCTAACAAAATAATTAATAGGAGAACGCTGGGGTTAAAGATCGACGCAAAAATAATCAGCAGATACAACTCGGGCATCGCCGACCAAATCTCGATGATGCGTTGGGTAATGAGGTCAAAGCGTCCACCAAAAAATCCCATGAGTGCGCCGGTGATTACCCCAATCACCACACCCACAATAGTCAGAGCGATACCAAACAGAATGGATAAACGAAACCCATAGATAAGACGAGCCAATACATCGCGCCCCCGATCATCCGTACCCAACCAGTTCTCTGCAGACGGTGCTGCTGGATTAGGCTCTTTAGCAAAGTAATTGAGGGTCTCAAAGCTATACGGAATGATGGGGTAAATGGCCCAGTTCGAACCGTCGGTAATGTTCTTCTTAATGTCTGGATCCAAGTAATCGGTGCGTGTGGCAAAGTCACCACCAAACACAGTCTCAGGATAATTTTTTACTAATGGGAAATAAAACTTGCCCTCGTAGCGCACTACTAAAGGTTTGTCATTCGCAATCAACTCTGCACACAAACTCAAGCCAAAAAGGATCGAGAAAATCCACAGACTGATATAGCCCAAGCGATTCGCTTTGAAACGCAGCCATTTGCTCACGATCCACCCCCAGAGCCAAATTGGATGCGAGGATCAACCAGTACATAACAAAGATCGGAAATTAATTTCGTAACCAGGCCAATCAAGGTAAACAAATAAAGTGTTCCAAAGACCACGGGGTAATCTCTGCGCATCACCGCTTCATAGGAAAGTAAACCAAGACCATCCAGAGAAAACAGGGTTTCAATTAAGAGTGAGCCGGCAAAGAAGGCGCCAATAAATGCCGCAGGAAATCCAGTAATCAGCGGAATTAAGGCATTCCGAAAGACGTGCTTCCACAGCACCTTGTTCTCACTCACCCCTTTTGCTCGGGCAGTCAATACGTACTGCTTGCGAATCTCTTCTAAAAAAGAGTTTTTTGTGAGCATCGTGATCACTGCAAAGCTACCGAGGACTGATGCGGTGATGGGCAAGACCAAATGCCACAGATAATCCAATACTTTGCCAATCAGACTAAGTTCACTCCAGTTATCGGAGGTCAAACCGCGCAAAGGAAAGATTTGCAGAAAACTTCCTCCGCCAAAGAGCACCAATAGCAATACCCCCAGAACAAATCCCGGGATCGCATAGCCCACCAAAATCATCGTGCTCGTTACACGATCAAAGCGCGTGCCGTCCCGTACCGCTTTGGCAATGCCCAGGGGGATGGACACCAGATAACTGATAAAGAAGGTCCAAAGACCAATGCTAATAGAAACGGGTAGCTTCGAGACCACCAAATCCCAAACGCTTTTGTGTTGGTAATAACTTTGGCCCAAATCGAACTGGGCAAAGCGTTTGAGCATCATGAAGTAGCGCTCAAGCGGTGGTTTATCAAACCCATATAAGGCCTTGACTTGCTCAAGCCGCTCCGCGTCCACTCCCTGACGCCCGCGATACGTCACGCCACCTCCAGAGGACTCGCCACCGACCGCTGCATCGCCCTTACCTTTGAGCTCGAGCATCAGCTGCTCCACAGGTCCGCCAGGAACAAATTGCACCACTGCGAAGGTCAGGGTTAGAACCCCAAGCAAGGTGGGGATCATGAGCAAGACCCGCTTAATAATGTAGATCAGAATCTCGGAGTTCATTTGCGCGCCTCCTGTAACCACCAGGTTGACAAAATCCATGATTCGGCAGAGTAGAACAAGGGCGGATTGGGATAGCCCATTTCTTTACGGTATGCAATTCGATGGGTTGGGCTATACCAGTGCGGTACAACATAGTAGCTGTTCCACAGCACGCGATCGAGTGAGCGCGTTGCGGCTTGCAACTGCTCCCTAGTTTCAGCGCGCACAATCGTATCAATCAGTGCATCGACTACCGGTGATTGCACACCGATGACATTATCGGAGCCTCTCTCTTTGGCTGCTGCACTGCCAAAGCGATCGTAGAGCTCGTTCCCTGGGCTTTGGGTGTCGGGAAAGCGGATGGTGGTCATATCAAAATCATAGTCATCCATGCGTTTTTGATGAAGCGCAAAGTCGCTGGTGCGGATATCCACCTTGATCCCTAACTTCTCAAGATTACGCACATAGGCGGTCAGAATCCGCAAAAAGAATGGTCCATCTTCGACGATTTCAAATCGGAATACCTCCCCTTTTGCGTTACGCAATGCGCCATCGCGATAGGTCCACCCGGCTTCAGCGAGTAACTCTTTCGCCTTGCGAAGATTGCTGCGCAAACTACTGGGCGGTGCAGTGCTCGGCGCTGGCGGCATTGCCCCAAACACCGCCTCAGGGACCAATTGAGGATACTTCGCCTGTAAGGGTTTTAGGAGTTTGAGTTCTGCAGCAGTGGGTACAGTCTCACCCTCGTAATTAGCACTCAAATCACTGTTCTGAAAATAACTTTCAATCCGACTGTATTGATCGTAGAACAGTTGGCGATTAAGCCACTCGAAATCAAGCGCATACCCAAGGGCTTTACGCACCCGCACATCCTGAAAAATAGGACGACGCAAGTTCATTGCAAAACCCTGCATCCCGGCACCGTTGTGATTGGCGAATGCTTTTTTAATCAAAGTGCCATTGTTAAATTTGGGCCCCACATAACTCTTCGCCCAATTTTTAGCGCGGTACTCTACGAGCGCATCAAACTCACCCGCTTTAAAGGCTTCTAATCGCACTGCGTCATCGCTATACAGTTTGTAAACAATCCGATCAAAGTTAAAGAATCCCACCCGCACATTCACTTTATTGCCCCAGTAGTTCGGGTTACGCTTGTAGATCATCGATTTGCCTGCGCGATACGACTCAATCACGTAAGGCCCGCTGCCAATTGGATGCTCAAAGGTAATCTTGTCAAAGGGAGTATGGCTGCCATCGGTTTTCTTACCCCAATGCTTAGAGAAAACGGGTATGCCGCCGACCATCAAAGGCAACTCGCTATTGCGGGTCTTAAAGTCAAACCGAATCACGCGCTCCGATACCACCACCGCCTGTTTCACATCCGCATAAATGGTGCGGTACTGCGGATTGGCGAGCTTACTCATGAGCGTATCAAAACTGTGTTTGACATCTTCAGCGAGAATCGGGCTGCCATCGGAGAACTGCGCCTCGGGTCTCAGTCGAAAAGTCACAGACATTTGATCCGGAGCCACCTTAATCTCTTCAGCAATTAAGCCGTACACACTCGATACCTCATCCGCGCTGCTCACCGCCAATGACTCAAACATCAAAGCGCCGATGCCTGGAGCGGTTACACCCCGCAAGGTAAAAGGATTGAACTTATCAAAGCTCGTACGACGATCCGGATTGGGGAGTGTGAGCGTTCCGCCTCGTGGCGCATTCGGGTTGACATAGTCAAAATGGGCAAAACCATCGGCATATTTCGGCTTCCCATATTGCGCGATTCCCTGTGCGGCCTCCGCTCCTAGTGGACAAATCAGCATCGAGCATAGTAGCGTGATGGCCAAGGACCGCCAATGAGTCCAAAACTGGCTTGGGAATGATCGTAGGGGTAATTGGCTTAGCATATGCAACAATTGTAGATAGCAAATCAATTTTGAAGTAAAGGACTCATCATGGCTTATTTAGGCGGTAAACGCATCCTCATTACCGGACTACTCTCCAACCGCTCAATCGCCTATGGCATTGCCAAAGCCTGCCACCGCGAGGGTGCAGAACTTGCATTTACCTATGTTGGGGAACGCTTTAAAGACCGTATCACTGAATTTGCTAAAGAATTCAACAGCTCACTCATTTTTGATTGCGATGTGGGTAGCGATGAGCAGATCCATGCACTGTTTGAGGAGCTTGGCAAATCCTGGCCCCAATTTGATGGCTTTGTCCACTCCATTGGATTTGCGCCCCGTGAAGCAATTGCGGGTGATTTTCTTGAGGGCTTAAGTCGTGAAGCATTCAAGATTGCCCACGACATCTCTGCGTACAGCTTCCCGGCGATGGCAAAAGAAGCGTTGCCCATGCTAAGCCCCAATGCTGCCCTTCTGACCCTGACCTATTTAGGATCAATGCGCAATGTCCCGAACTACAACACCATGGGATTAGCCAAAGCTTCATTGGAGGCTTCAGTTCGTTATTTGGCAGGCTCACTGGGGCCCAAAGGAATACGGGTGAATGGTATTTCAGCGGGTCCCATCAAAACCTTGGCCGCCTCCGGAATTAAAGGGTTTGGAAAAATTCTCGATGCTGTTGAAAAAACAGCCCCCCTGCGACGCAATGTAACCGTCGATGATGTGGGCAATGCTGCCTCGTTCTTGTTATCGGATTTAGCGAGCGGCATCACCGCTGAAATTATTTATGTGGATAACGGCTTTAGCCAAGTGGTCGGCGGAATGGACGAGGTTTAAAAAATTAATTCTTCAAATCAAACCCAGCCAGAAATTCCGCTACGTGAGGCCCTAGGGTACTGGCTCAAACTCGGATTTATTAGTTTTGGCGGACCGACCGCTCAGATTGCCATGATGCATGATGAGCTAGTTGAAAAAAAACGTTGGATTTCAGAGCGTCGTTTTTTGCATGCCCTCAACTATTGCATGCTGCTTCCGGGTCCTGAGGCGCAGCAATTAGCCACTTATCTAGGTTGGCTCATGCATCGGACCTGGGGCGGCATCCTGGCGGGCACGTTATTTATTTTGCCTTCGCTCTTGATCCTGATCGCCCTTTCTTGGGTTTATGTGGAGCATGGGCATACCCCGTTTATTTCGGCATTATTTTTTGGTATTAAGCCTGTGGTTACCGCAATTGTGATTACCGCTGTCATCCGTATCGCTAAACGAAGTATCTATAACATTCAGTTGGCTCTTGTGGCCATCCTCTCATTTATATCGATCTTTGTATTCAACCTACCTTTTCCATTAATTATTGCAAGCGCTGCTCTGTATGGTTATTTTGCTGGGAAATACCGACCAGCTTTATTCACCAAATCCAACTCTGGGCATGCACACTTCTCAAAATCGGGCGGTCCGGCTTTAATCGATGACAACACCCCAATTCCTTTGCATGCCACTTTCTCTAAAAAGAGAATGATGAATCAATTGTGGATTGCTAGTCTTTTGTGGCTAACACCTTTTTTTCTTCTTATTGTGTTGAGTGGCTGGAACTCTTTATATACACAGCTAGCGTGGTTCTTTACGAAAGCAGCACTTTTAACATTTGGTGGAGCTTACGCTGTTTTACCTTACCTTTATCAAAGTACTGTTGAGACTTATCAATGGCTGACTGGAGCCCAAATGATTGATGGGCTAGCACTGGGGGAAACAACACCTGGGCCGCTTATTATGATCGTTGCTTATGTTGGCTTCTTAGCGGCGTACTTTCATGAAGTTTCAACCGGGGTATCTGCATTCTTCATGGGCTCATTTGGTGCCCTGATTGCAACGTGGTTCACATTTCTTCCTTCATTCTTATTTATTCTGATTGGTGCGCCACTCATCGAATCAACTCATAGCAATCTCAGCTTTACAGCCCCACTTACTGCAATCACGGCCGCAGTGGTTGGGGTCATTACCAATTTAGGTGTTTTCTTTGCCTACCATGTGTTTATTCCAGATGGAATAGGCACGCCCATCTCTTGGCTATCGCTTGGGATTTGTATTGCCACCTTGTTTTTAATGACTCGCTTTCGATGGGGCGTCATACCCTCTTTAGGCCTTGGGGCTGCCGTTGGAATTCTTTTTGCTCCCACTGGTATCTTATTAAGCTAGCATTTGATTTTGCCCAGATTGGGATTGGCATAATAACGTCATGAGAATCGACGAAGCCACACTATCTCACCTCCAAGAGTGGATTGGTAAATCTGAGCGCTATCCAGATCAAGTCACTGCTGCCCCCTACCGCGCTCTTTCCGCAACCCTCGATCGCAACGACCCCGAGCCCAATCCAGGCGTCTTTCTTCCTGAGTTATGGCATTGGTTGTATTTTTTGCCACATCCCAAACAATCGGAAATCGGTCCCGACGGTCATGCTAAGCGCGGCGGTTTCTTGCCGCCTGTTCCACTGCCTCGCCGCATGTGGGCCGGTGGTCGGTTGCGCTGGATGGGCGAGCTCCAAATTGGTGATGCTATCGAACGTGTATCGACCATCAAATCGGTCACACACAAATCAGGGCGCAGCGGTGATTTGCTGTTTGTCTTGGTTGAGCATCAAATCTCCAATCAGAAGGGTCTTGCATTAACTGAAGAGCATGACATTGTGTACCGTGCAGCTCCAAGTTCGAATGAGAAGCCCCCCGCTCCAACCCCTGCCCCTCAGGATGCGCTGTGGACCAAAATCATCAATCCTGATCCGGTTCTCTTGTTTCGATACTCTGCGCTCACCTTTAATGGTCACCGGATTCATTACGATCGCACTTATGTCACGCAAGAGGAAGGATACCCAGGCTTGATCGTCCACGGCCCTTTAATCGCAACACTCTTAGTGGATTTGGTCAGACAACATCATCCTGGCAGAAAACTGCAATCCTTTGAGTTCAGAGCGATACGCCCAACCTTTGATATCCACCGTATGAAAGTCAATGCTGCATTGGATACTGATGATCCTAACGGTCAAAGCTTACGGGTCTGGTCAGAAGATCATGAGGGTTGGCTGACCATGCAAGCCAAAGCGGTATTGAGTCAATGACGATGAGTATTCATTACTCTGCGGAACTCGCCCGCTTTGCAAGCGAATTGCAATTTGAGGATATTCCAAAGGATGTTATTTCGCGTACTGAGGATTTATTGGTGGATTGGTTTGCCTCTGCAATCGGCGGCAAAGGTGCCAAGGCTGTTGAGATCATCACGCAATTTGCGCAATCGATGGGGCCGGTGTCAGAACCTGCTATTGCGGGGTCTGCTCAAATCATCATTTCCCGCACCGCATCGAGTCCATTTCTCGCCTGCTTAGCCAATGCCGCAGCATCGCATGTGGTTGAACAAGACGATGTTCACAATGGTTCGGTTTTTCATCCGGGAACGATCGTATTTCCAGCAGCATTGGCGGTCGCACAAGCCAAAAAACTGAGTGGCCGCGAGTTCTTAACAGCCGCGGTGGTCGGCTATGAAGTCGGTATCCGCGTCGGTGAATTTTTGGGTCGTTCGCACTATAAAATTTTTCATACAACAGGGACTGCGGGGACCCTTGCAGCGGCCGCAACTGTGGGGCGCTTACTCAAACTCAATCCAGAGCAGATGGTGCACGCCTTTGGTTCGGCTGGGACGCAATCGGCTGGTCTATGGGAATTTTTACGAGATGCCGCCGATTCTAAGCAATTACATACCGCTCATGCCAGCGCCACCGGACTGATGTCTGCCTTCTTGGCGCACGCTGGATTTACCGGAGCCCAGAAAATACTCGAGGGTGTGCAAGGTCTTGCTGCAGGCACATCCACCGATGCCAACCCAGAAAAATTAATTGATCGCTTGGGGTCACGTTGGTGTTTGGCGGAGACCTCCTTTAAATATCACGCCTCGTGTCGCCATACCCATCCAGCAGCAGATGCGTTATTGCAGGTGATTCAACAACACGCTGTCAAGATGAATGCGATTGACCGCATTGAGACCTTAGTGCATCAAGGCGCCATCGATGTACTCGGACCCGCTAGCGATGCGACGACCTTGCATCAGTCCAAATTTTCAATGGGTACGGTTCTTGCGCTCATCTGTAAGTTTCAATTTGCTGGTCTGGATGAGTTTGCCAAACACTTTGATGATCCTGAGATTTGTGCGCTACGTAACCGGGTGAGCATGATTTTGGACCCGGAGGTCGATCAGGCTTACCCGCAACGCTGGATTGGTAAGGTCAAGGTTTATCTAAAAAACGGTCAGGTCTATGAAGGTCGTGTTGACGAGCCCAAGGGCGATCCGGGCAATACGTTAACGCGAGCTGAGATCGAAGAGAAAGCCCTACGGTTGGCTGCATTTAGTGGCGGTGCTACTGAACCCGAAATGCGCGAGGCCATTGCGTTGCTGTTTGATATTGGTCGGGCAAGTACTGTACCTTTTATTTTTTCCAAATAAGGATTACTGTCATGAACCTCCCCCACTTCCCGCTCAGTGATGCATCTTGCTTTTTATTTGTACCCGCTAATCAACCCGAGCGTTATAGCAAAGCCCTCGCTAGCGGGGCGCAAGGTGTCATTATTGATTTAGAGGACGCCGTTGGTCTAGACGACAAACCCAAGGCACGTGAGCTACTCAAACAACATTGGTCATCGATTTCAGACACTGATAAACAACGGGTCGCAGTTCGCTGCAACGCACCAGGCTCGCCGTTTTATGCGGCTGATTTGGTATTGATCAAAGAGCTGCAAGTCCCATGCCTCATGATCCCCAAAACAGAATCTCATGATCACATCAATGGTGCCGCCGAAGAGTTGCCAAACACCGCATTCATTCCAATGATCGAGACTCCGCTTGGTCTGCATCATTTAAATGAAATCGCGGGTTCGCAACAGGTTTTGCGGCTAGCGCTAGGTAACTTTGATATGCAAGTCGAACTTGGCATCAGTTGCGATGAGAACGAAACGGAATTAGATACCGCCAGATTTATGATGACTTTGGCCTCTAAATTGGCGCAGATAGCCCCACCCATTGATGGGGTTACACCAGCGACAGACGATCAGGCCATAATTTTTGCACATGCACAAAAAGCCAAACGCTTTGGCTTTGGCGCGAAATTATGCATTCATCCAAAGCAAGTACCTGTTGTGAAACAAGCCTTTACCCCAACCCCACAAGAAATCGACTGGGCCCAACGCGTGATTGCAGCAGATAAGGCCTCTGGGGGGCAAGCTGCTAAGGTAGATGGCAAGATGATCGATCGACCGGTCGTCATGCTGGCGCGCCGCATCCTAAGCTTGGCTGGTAATCCCTAGGCTTATAGCCACAAAACCATGGCAAAATAGCTTTTGCTTTATCCCTTACGGAGACTTTTGAATGAACTTGAAAAAACCTTTAAACGCGTTACTTACTGCGGTGATAGGCGCCGGTCTATTATTGACTGGTACTGCTAATGCACAAAAATACCCTGATAAGCCAATTAGCTTAGTTGTACCGTTTGCTGCTGGTGGTCCAACCGATACGATTGCACGCCTACTCGCAACCCAAATGAGTAAGTCCTTGGGTCAATCCGTTGTGGTTGAAAACGTTCCAGGTGCAGGTGGCACGGTGGCCTCAGCCAAGGTTGCTAAATCTAAACCCGATGGCTACACGATCTACATCCACCACATGGGCATGGCTACGGCTCAGGCCCTCTATGACAAGCTTCCCTATGACCCCCTCAGAGACTTTGAGTACATCGGTCAAGTGGCTGACGTACCAATGGTTCTCTTGGGTAGCAAAAATTTCCCGCCCAATAACTTCAAAGAACTTGAGGCATACATTCGTGCCAATAAAGATAAGGTAACGATGGCCAATGCGGGCCCAGGTGCCGTGTCTCAATTGTGCGGACTGATTTTCCAGAGTCGTCTCGGTGTACGGGTGACAACCGTTCCATACAAAGGAACTGGCCCAGCGTTGACCGATTTAGTTGGTGGTCAGGTGAACATTTTGTGCGACCAAACCACTCAAACCATTCCGTTCATCAAAGACGGTAAGGTCAAGGTCTATGGTGTAACCACGCCGAAGCGTCTTTCTGCTCTCCCCAATGTTCCAACTCTGGATGAGCAAGGCATGAAAGGGTTTGATGTGAAAGTTTGGCATGGTATTTATGCCCCACTTGGCACACCAAAGCCAGTTTTAGAAAAACTCAATGTTGCCCTCAAGAAGGCATTGACCGATCCTGATCTGAAGGCTCGTTTGGATTCCTCGAACATTGATATCGTTCCAGTTGCCAAGCAAAATGGTGAGGCACTCAAATCTCACTTGGATGCCGAGATCAACCGTTGGGGTCCGATCATTCGTAAAGCCAACATTCCGGATTAATTCCTTGGGCTTTCAATGATTTCAAGGCCGGTGCAAACCGGCCTTTTTATTTGTGTATTAGCCAAACATCCGACCGCGTTTGCGACGTGCCATCAAGTTTGCATCGACACTCCATCCATTTGCATCATCCACTTGGGGTCTCCCCCAAATCATCCATCGAATACTTAGCCCAATTGCCCAGGCTGTGAGAAATGGATCCAAAAGGTAATCCCATAAATTAATCGACTCATGCCAGTGAATCGACCAAGCAATCACGGCAATGGATAGCATCAGGGCTTCCCACGAGTGTTTGGTAAAGAAATAAATTACAGCGCCTAGCAAAACACTGCCTGCAAAAATACTAGAGTGATAACCCCAGGCATAAGGATCAAACAAGGTGAATCCCAAAGCAAAGGGGTAAAACAGGATAGCCACCACTGCAATCAGAATTGGAGTAACGCTTGCAATTCGAAACGTTTTGAATCCACTCCACGTAAAAATAACCAGCAATAAACTCAAAATACTCAAATCACCAGTCACACCCCGAATGTAGGCCGCAAACGGCAAGTTCCAAGGGGCGCCAATCGCAGGGAACGGGGCAACCAAAACGAGTGATGCGATGATGACAAAGAAAAATCCCGCAAGCAGTTTATGAGCAATATTGAACATTGCACGAACCAGATGCAAGCAAACGATACTGGTTACAAGACTAATCTCAATGAGCGGCAGTTGATGAATCAAGATGGATAGCGTCATGGCGTCTGATCCGTTTCTGCTTTCACATACTGGATATACGACTGTAAGTTACTGGCATCCCAAAGAATTGACCTGATTCGTTTGCGATTCCAGGTATAAACCAGTAAGACTTGACCTTGCTGGTTCAGGCTCATATACGGATAGGAAAACTCTTCCTTTGGATTAGTCGTTGAGGCTGTCTCGTCTTCAAGCACACCAATCGTCTTCCAAGGCGAGTAATTACTCTTTGCGGGCTGACTGGTATCTGCGTAAGCCTGGTTAGGCCATGAGGCCGCGAGCACCAAGCGATGTCGTCCGTGTTCCAGGTCATTGAAGACCATCAAACGGGTTCGATCTGATAGCTCTACTCCAGTGATGGCTGCATTGGGATTGGGTAGGCCTAAATCAGGAGCCAGCTCCCAACGCTCACCAGCGCTTGCGGTATAGCTCACAGGAATTTGTTTGGCCCCCGTTCGGCGAGCTTGACGAAAATAAGCACTCGCATGCTTGGCATCATCGATAAAGACAATCGGTTGCAAAGTGCCACGACCTGAGGTCATCCGTGTTTTATCCAGCATCTGACCAGTCGGATCAAGTCGCAATAGCTCACCGTATTTACCAATCCACTCGTGATAGACCGGTATTCCCATCGTGCCGTCAGTAAATAAAAATCCTGAACCCTTCACTAGGGTACTGAGATTGAGCAAGGGTGTGGTGATTAGTCGTTTGGGTCCAGTCCAATTCAATCCATCATCATCTGAATGCATCACACTGATGGAGCTACCTGCCCAACCACCAATCGAGACCGCCACCACGTAAAGCTGTAACTGCCCATTGATGTTGCGCATGGGTACAGGATTACCAAGCTTGGCAATATAACGCCCAAGACTCGCTTGCGCGCCCTCTCGATCGAGGACCACGCTTGCTGGCCCCCATTGCTTAGTCGCCGAATCCCAAACCGCACTCTGAATCACCACATCCGCCGCGCCCTCTCGCGAACCAGCAAACCAAAACGCACGCCAGTTTCCATCTTTTAAGGGAATGACACTCGCTGCATGCACCGACGGCCTTGTGGTATCGGGCAACCATTCCGTTAATCCCTGCAATGCGGGTGGACTTAAGTTGGGTTTCGTTTTGGACGAAGTTGGAATAGCTGTAAGGGTTGGTTCGCTATTAGTTTCCTCAGCTGGAACCTGAAAATCAGCCCATGCCGGATGATTGTCCAACTGAAAATACGCCATCGCCGTTGCTACCACTAAGAATACAAATGACAACACCCGCATCATCGGCAAGCATCTTTCTCGGGGGTAACATCCCTACCGATGTTGAATGGGGCAGATACGATGTACTCTTTCACGAAGAGATTGTCGCTCACTTGGCCCAAGAGCATTGCTTTAATCTCATCGGATGAATGTCGGGCTCGCATCTCAAGGCGCTCACCGATGATCTCACAATCGGGGCAAGGAACAAACTTTGTATTGATCGGGGCTTGAACTGCAAATAAGGCATAGCGCTTAGCTAACTGTGTGAGATTTTTAGCTTCGCTCGCCGGATAGCCTTTGATGTCGGCACCGGGTATCAAAAAGCGGTACTCCTCATCCTTAGCCCGAAAGTCACAAGGGAACCACACCGTTTTACCTTGAAGTGCAGCGATGGTTTTTGCATCAAAGCGCCCAGCTACACCATCAAGCGGCATGATGCTGCTACTTAAACAGAGCGTGGTGAGAAAACAAGCCAGTAATGTCGCTGTTTTAGTAAAGCGGGCCTGAAATAGCCCAATCAAAACAATGGCGATTGCACCCAGAAGTAAGAACCAGTGCCATACGGGATAGGACCAAAGATTGATGTTCCAAGAGAGCCATACCAAGGCCACCAAGACAATGCCCTGCAATACCAAGCCAATCCATAATGTCCAGCGATTAAGCTGCTGCCAATGCATGGCTAATAAGATCGCTATCGCTGGCATGATCGGTAACAGGTACCGACCCGAACGCTGACTCGGCAGAGAAAAGATGATGAAGAACACCGCGATCCAAATCCACAGCAACTTCTCTTCAGTGCCCATTGGCTTGCGATCACGAATCGTCAGATAAAAGAGGTTGAATACTGCGAATGTTAAAAATCCAGCATTTGCCATCCCGGTCACAAAGAGCATGCCCACACTATCGCCGCCCCAGATAAAGTCCTTCAGATAACTCGTATTCCTAGCCGTAAACTTACCCGCATTCTCTCCAATCACGAACTCATTCCAGATCGCCCGCGGATCCGGATCAAGCACAAACCACAGAGCAAATAAGCCCAGAGCAATTAGGCCGATCGAAATCACTTTGAGGAGGTCGCGCTGGATGCATTCCATCACCGGACGATCACGCCATTGCCAGTACCAAAGACTGAGAACCAAGCAGGCAGGAACGATATAAGCCACCGATTTGTAAAGTAATGCGAAACCAAAGGCGATCCCCGTGATCAGAGGAAATGCAAATTTAGACTCGGTGAGTCGTTTACCAACAATCAGCAACAGAAAAAATGGCAGGGAGAGCCAAAAGATCTCCGGGGGTTCAGCTAAGTATGGGCGCCCATAGCGATAGGTATTAAAGAAGGCAAGCCAAATAATTCCGGCTAGCATCCCACTAAATAGGTTTTTACTAATCGCCATCGCACTCAACATAATCAAGATAGCAGTGAGTGCGGTGTACGCCAAACTTGGCCAACGGAGATTAACGAGTGACCAGGCCTTACCATGATCGGTTGAGAGCATGCCCTGCCAGAACAGCAATGGGGGTTTCGTATTTTTGATACCGACCATCTCAGACTGCAACGGCAACCAGGCATCGGCTGCATTAGTCATACGCACGATATGGGTATAGGGGTATTCGTCGCCGTTCTTTGGGGCAAAGCGACTATCGAGCCCATAGAAGTAGGTAATACATGCCAGAACAAGCCCAAACAGAATCGACAAAATGGAGATAGGCGCTTGCATAGTTGATAGTTTATTAGCCTAGCGCTTGAGGCTTTTTATTTCCCGAATGTATTTGAACAAAACCTAGGGAAAACCTTAATCCCAGGGCACACTCTGGGTTATATCATTATGACTATTAAGTATTGAATCGATGAGACATCTTCTTATAAATTGCCCATCAATCCTTTAATATCACTAAAGCTTTTTTGTTGTTCGCATTAAAACCAATGGAGATTATCAAAATGCACTTTCCATCTGCACATAAGCTCAAAGTCATGGGGCTTAGTATCGGCACCGTAGGTCTATTAACTTTTAGTGGCTTTGCGGTGAGTCAGACCAGTCCAGCCAATATCAATCAACTTTCCTTAGCAGCGACATGTGCAAATTGCCATGGCACAAATGGGGTTGGTGTTCCGAACGCAGGTATGCCACAAATTAATCATCTGACACCTGATGCGATGCTAACTCAGCTAAAAGCGTTCAAGAGTGGTGCTCGTTCGGGAACGATCATGCACCAATTAACCAAAGGCTATACCGATGAGCAACTCCAAACCATTTCTAATGTGCTTGGCAAAAAATAATTGAGGATAAAAAAATGGATCGTCGTCACTTTCTAGGTGTTAGTTCAGCTGCTTCTCTTGGTGTATTAGCCGGTTGCGCAAGCAGCCCTCCTGTCAATATCAGCAAAGCCAATGTGGTCGTGGTTGGAGGTGGCTATGGTGGTGCAACAGCCGCTAAGTATGTGCGGATGTTCTCAAATAACACCGCTCAAGTTACCTTAATTGAACCCAATCCAGAGTTCATCTCTTGCCCATTATCGAACCTAGTCGTTGGTGGGCACACTACCATCGCCAATATCTCAACCCCCTACGATAACTTGACAAAGCGTCATGGTATCAAGGTTGTGAAAGATATGGTGGCTTCGATTGATCCGAAGCAAAAGACCATTCGTCTTGCCTCCGGTGGTTCAATGAAGTACGACAAATTAATTTTGTCCCCGGGCATTGGTCTCATGACCGATACCATTAAAGGGTTAGATAAAGCCAATCAAGAAGGGGTTACAGTCCAAGCATGGAAAGCCGGTGCTGAAACTGTCCTTTTGCGTAAGCAACTCGAGTCCATGAAGGATGGTGGCGTCTACGCAATCTCCATCCCGATGGCACCCTATCGCTGCCCTCCCGGGCCCTACGAGCGGGCTTGCCAAGTGGCGAGTTACTTTAAACAGTTTAAGCCTAAGTCCAAGGTATTAATCTTGGATGCCAATGATGACGTGACCTCCAAAGGTGGTCTATTTAAGAAAGCCTGGGCATCGATGTATCCCGGCATGATTGAATACCGCCCCAAGCATAACGTGGTCGCGATTGACTCCAAGACTAAAACACTAAAGTTTGATGTCCAGGATGATGTAAAGGCTGACGTTCTAAACGTACTCCCTCTGATGCGCGCTGGCGACATTGCGGTACAAACTGGCCTTGCAAATTCGAATGCCCGTTGGGTCAATGTGAACTATATTAACTTTGAATCAACAGCCGCCAAAGATATACACGTCCTTGGTGACTCCATTCAAATTGCACCAGCAATGCCCAAATCTGGCCATATGGCGAACTCGCATGCGAAGGTTGCAGCAGCCGCAGTCGTTGCTGAACTCGGTGGCTTCGAAATTAATCAAGCCCCAGTGCTTACCAATACCTGCTATAGCTTCGTCAATGCCGATGAGGTGGTGCACGTAGCGAGCGTCCATCAGTACGATGCAAAGGATAAGACCTTTAAGACCGTTCCTGGTTCTGGTGGTCTATCTCCCGCACCCACCAAGCTTGAGGGTGTTTATGCCTGGGGTTGGGCTCGTAATATTTGGGCAGACAGTCTGGGCTAAGCAAGACCCTGCTCAAGGAAAAGCCAAGCGTACTGCTTGGCTTTTTTATTAGCCCCGACCGAATGGACCGTTTAATTGAATCGTTGTCCAGTTTAAGAGCATCGCGACCGAGACCCAAGCCAAGTATGGCAACACCAAGAGGCTTGAGATGGGTGAATACGAACGGGTGGCAAGCACGATGGCTAATACGGAGAGCCATAGTCCGACCGCCTCAACCAGCGCCCAGTCTGGTCGCTGCATCCGAAAATACAAAACACTCCAGATGAAATTAAATAAGCCATTCACAATGAAGAGGATGACTAACATCCGGATAGTTTCTTGATTGGGAGCACGATGATACGCCATCACAAAGGCGACGCCTGCAAGAATAAAGATGGTTGTCCACATCGGACCAAATACCCAATCGGGTGGTTTCCAAGAGGGCTGCTGCAGACTTTTATACCACTCCCCAATATCGGTGGCCCATGCCCCAGCCAATGCGAGCACTAAACCCCAAACAAGAGCAAAAATGATCGGCTTATACTGCGCAAACCACTCCACACTCATACCTTGGCCATACCCAAAAGGTGTGCCATGTCTTTAAAGAAAATCTTGATGTGTGCCATGGGGTCCTTACGAACTAATTTCTTATGCATGTACGATTCAAAGGTTAGGCGTTGAACATCTTTATCTTCGCACATCTTGACAAAGCGCTCACGGCGCTTATCGTTGCCGTACCAAAAGCGTTGCATGATCCCAAGGACCAAAAAGACTGTGCCATGCTCTTTCATAAAGCGCTTACGAGCTTGGGCTAATGCCTTCACATTCCCGGTCACCAACAACTCATGCACGGATTCAGCGGCCAGGCGGCCTCCTACCATTGCATAGTAGATTCCCTCGCCCGATGCGGGAGCAACAACCCCGGCCGCATCGCCAGCCAAAATCACATCCCGATTGTTATCCCATTTTTTAAGAGGCTTCATGGGCAACGGTGCACCTTCGTGACGTAATAACTCGGTATTTTCTAAATTGGTCAATTTCTTTAATTGGCCCACGGCACTGCGGAGTGAAAACCCTTTATCCGCACTACCGGTTCCAATACTCATGGTATTGCCATGAGGGAAGATCCAACCATAAAAGTCGGGGGATAGTGTTCCTTGATAAAACACATCGCAACGTGATCCGTCATAACCTTGAGGAGGCGCCTCGGGAACCCGAACGATCTCGTGATAAGCAAACACATAGTCCACATCTTTGGCACCAGGGATGGCTTGGCGACCCACTCCTGATTTCGCCCCATCGGCACCAATGATTGCCTTGGCTCGCACTGCACCAGTTTTCTCTGGCTCCGATCGGTTGGCTGAGTGAACGCGATAGTGAACAATAGCCGTACCATCGGTGTCACGTGTGATCTTCTCAAAAATACCGGTGCGACGTGTGGCGCCATCATTGGCTGCTCGGACTCGAAGCCATTCATCGAATTGATCGCGATCGACCATTCCGACAAAACCACCCTCAATGGGAATATCCACTTGATTATTTTTGGGGGAGATCATGCGGGCTGAGCGGGCTTTAGCCACTAATAATTCATCGGGGATCTCAAAGTCCTTAATCAGACGCGGTGGGATTGCGCCACCACAGGGTTTGATACGCCCTGCGCGATCGAGCAATAAAACAGTATGTCCCATTTTGGCAAGATCGCCTGCAGCGGTGGCCCCTGCGGGTCCGCCACCAACGACTACTGCATCAAAGGTTTCTAGGGTACTCATGATGATCCTCCATGGGAAATAAACTGACGAGGGATTGATGATTCAATAGGCTGGGTTTTGGTAATTCGTTCAATGGGTCGGATATAAAACGACAGGATTGCAGCGGCCATAAACAAAATAGCCTCAATGAAGAAGACACTCGCGTAGGCGGTCACTGGATCACCTAATAGATAACGCGCTAGATCGCTTGCTCCAGTTCCTAAAATGCCACCTAGACCAAAGGCAATCGCTTGAGCTGCGCCCCAAACACCCATTCGCACACCCTCACGACGCTCCTTACCCATACCAGCAAATTGCATCATGGACCCAATCGCAGCGATTGAAAACGCGCCGTTGGATACGCCTAATATAAATACCGTGCTAAAGAATGGCCAACCGGGGCCAACCAATCCAGACATTACCAAACTCAACATGGCAAGTGATGAAGCGATACAACCCCCAACAGTCCACATCCGCAAAGAAGATAAATTGGGATTCTTACTTCTGCTCGTAATAAATCCACACAGCAGCATGCCGCAAAGCACGCCCGCATGCTGAAGGCCTGATAGGCTCGTTGTTTCTCCAGGCGTTAAACCAAACGCAGTGCCTGCAAATGGTTCTAAGATTAGATCTTGTGAGCTATATGCCAACATCGAAATAAAGACGAATACGGTAAAGCGCCGCACCCGCGACTCTTGCCACACTTCGGCCAGGGCCTCTTTAAAGCGTAGTTTGGGCTCATTAGCATTTTGTGCGGCTTGCGCCAAGGATTTAGGCTCTAATCCATGCAACGCAATGAAGCTGACGACTAAGGCTAAACACGACACGCCAAGTGAAACCATGATGAGGCGTTCAAAGGAAAATGGGTCAAGTAGTTTTCCGCTAATCCCCGCTGTCATGGCAAAGCCAAAAATCATCATGAGCCAGACACAACTTGCAGCGGCGCCCTTACGCTTTTCATCCACGCGTTTGGCTAAAAGGACAAGTAAAGAGGTACCGCTCGCACTGACCCCCAAGCCAATCATCATGAATGCAAAGAAAGCTAAGCCAATGCCCCAACTGACATCGCGACTCATCAAAGCGACAGCACTCGCTGCCAACACTCCGCCACTAGCTAAAATCAACATGCCACCCTGAATCCATGGCGTTGAACGGCCACTACGATCCGATCCAAAACCCATGCGGGGTCGAATAAATTGCACCAGATAATGCATCGCTACCAACAATCCGGGTAATAAGGCGGGGAGCGCGAGCTCAATGACCATTACTCGGTTCAAAACCGATGTGGTCAGGACCACGACTGCTCCCAAGGAGGCTTGCACAAAACCTAGGCGAGCGATTCCAAACCAATTGAGAGTGGTTGTATTTGGTGTCATCCTATCGACCCACCGCAAAGGCACTAATCATCATGCCACTCACAAACAGTGGGACACCAAAGCCACTTAGGAATAAAGCGCGCTTGATGGGATCTTCCAAGAAGTACTTCATCATCAGCAATTGCGCAATGATTAAGACCAAAATAGCTAAGGCATGAAATGAGCTGCCATGCCAGTACAAGAATCCCACCACCAGGTATTGTGGAACGATCATCATCAAACACGCATTCCAAGCCGCCCCATTTATACCTAATTGCACGGGCAATGAACGCACACCCATTTGGCGATCGCCCTCGATGGCCTTGAAGTCATTTAAGGTCATGATGCCATGCGCACCAATGCTATAAAGCAGAGCCAAAATGATCGATGCGGTTGAAGGAAACACGTCTCCCAACATCACTGCAGAACCGGTAAACCATGCAAGGCCTTCATACGATAATCCGCACGCTGCATTGCCCCACCAGCCATTTTGCTTAAGGCGCATAGGGGGTGCACTGTAGGCCCAAGCTAAAAAGAGACCAATCAAGGTGGCAACAAATGCCCAGGGACTAATCCACCAACCCACGAGAAGCGATAGACCGGTCCAAACAATAGCGATGTATAAACCCCAGCGTCCAGGCATACGCCCTGATGGAATCGGGCGATTGGGCTCATTAATCGCATCGACATGCCGATCAAACCAATCATTAATCGCCTGGCTAGTTGCGCACACCATCGGACCAGCCAATAGCACACCGGCCAATAAGACCTGCCACCGCTCAGTAATCGCAATACCAGTTGCTATGACCCCGCAAGCAAATGCCCACATGGGCGGAAACCATGTAATGGGCTTTAGCAACTCCAAGATTGCAAGTGGAGTTGGCCAAGACCGTTGAGAAGATTGGTTTAAGACCGAAGTCCCCATTTCCACAATCCGTCGGTTGAAAATGGTAAGACCATCATGATGTGCTCAAGGATGGCAAGTGAGAGCAAGGTCGCCAAAATGGTCGACGATGCAATTTGATACGCGCTGGCATTGATGGCAAATGCGTGTTGCCAAAGGGGTAATGCCACCAAACACGCCAAGAGAATCGAGATCGGCAACAAGGGGTTCATCGCCCGCTTGGTAAAGTAGCTATGCATGTACTGAAGATGCACGGGCAAGAACTTCTCGTTCAGATTTAAAACTCCCAAGAACACATTGAGTTTGGCACTTTGCCGCATCGCCCAGAGGATCAGGAAGGTCCATAAACCCACTAAATTACTGCCACCCCAAGTAGCGATTGCTACTGCAATTCCCAGAACGATCAGGGCCAACTCATGATGGGAGATGGTCTGAAACGCATAAAAGGCCTTGCGCACACCCTTGCAATCCGGCGGGCATGGAGTACGTCTGGAACCGGTGACATACCCTAATAAGAATCCAATTTCTTGCCAAGCCCAAACTAACAAAGCACAAGTGAAACCGCAATAAGCCCCAGCTACCGTATTGAGATTAGCACTGGTCTTCAGACCAACTAAGGCAAACAGCAAAACCATACCGCTCATCCAAAAGGTCGCCTGATGGGTCGAGCGCGGACGCTGATTGAGCAACAAAATGATTCCCGTGCCAAACCACCATAAAAAGATGGTGTACAGCATCGGAAATAGAAAGCTACTCGCGCTCATCGTTCGTTACCAGCTTGGAACCAAACGAACATTACGGGGTAACTCGTGGTTATGCACAGGCAAGAAATAGGCTCGGGCAAAGACTAAACCAGCGCGTACACCTAAGAGCGGCACCATAACTTTAGCCAAGAGTCCTCCACGGGCCTTATACACATCCATTTTTTGGAATAAGGCCAACATGTGGTTCATGCACTCATAAAACCGTGGATCATCCAAGTTCAAGGTGATCGGAAATACCTGCTTGGTAATCTCATTGGTAATCCGCAAGACCTTTTTGTCATAGTCAGTGGGTGAGATTTGCATTGCTTTATACAGCTGTGGTCTTGAATGATCGCGAACATACATCGTGCTGTAGACCGCTAGGCAGAAAAACCGAATCCAGTACTTATTAAGTCCTGTTAATAAATGGGGATTAGCACGCATGATTAATGCAAAGGCCTCACCATGACGAAACTCATCGTTACACCATCTCTCAAACCACAAGAAGATCGGGTGAAAACGGAGTTCAGGTTTTTTCTCAAGCTCACGAAAGATCGTGATGTACCTTGCATACCCAATCTTCTCGGAGAGGTAGGTCGCGTAGTAAATAAACTTGGGCCTGAAATACGTGTATTTTTTAGCTTTCGCCAAGAAACCAAGATCAATTCCGATATCAAAATCTTTTAACCACTGATTAATAAAACCCGCATGGCGCGACTCATCACGAGCCATATAACCATAGAGCAACTTCATATCCTCGTTCTTCACCTTACGCTTGATCTCAGCATACAAAATGCATCCCGAAAACTCCGAGGTAATCGAGCTAATCAAGAAATCAACAAACTCATCATAAAGTTCTGGGTCAACATTCGAGTAGTTCTTACTCATATCAGCAGGTCGCTGAAAGTGATCTGAATTGATATCGGCCTCAAACTCGGCCATCAGAACATTCCATTCGGAACGCAAGGCATCAATGTTGGTCCGATCCACTTCGGCAAAGTCGGTGGTGTAAAACCGTGGACTCAACATGGCATCTTGCAATGCCTTCTTCGTTGAATCATTAATTTGCGGGGCCGCCGGAATCTGGTCTCGTAATAGGCTTTCTGCGGATTCCATATATTCTTTCTCCAATATCAACGTTGTTGGATTTGATTTACATCCGCCCGAAGAAGGCGTGCAAAATGCTGCGAATTAATAGCCCCAAAGGACTCCAAATCAATCATGCGTCCTGTACTGGGGTCGGCAAGGGTTAAGCGCCCATCTTGACGGGCAATTAACTCGAAAGGGGGCTCGCTGCTGATCTCACGACGCTTGCGCTCTTGCGCCAAGGTCCGTAATGCTCCACGCACAAAACCAGCCTCCCCAATAATCACATCGACTTGCTGCTTGGTTTGATAATCAACTACCGCAATTGATCCGTCGGCACGATCTTCAAACCGGAGTTGCTTGATGAGCGTTGCAGGCGCATCAGGATACCGCGCGATCTGCCGAGACTCTTGGATGACCCAAGCAGCAAACACGGCAACTACTCCGAGTGCAAGCACCAGAACAGTTGTTTTGCTTAAGAGGGGTGACGATGAGTGGCTCATGTGCGCGATTGAGAAACCTTTGCAATCGCCATACTCTGCCCAAATGAGCTGGCAGGTGACTCAGGCTGACTCATTGGCTGGGAACGCAACTCAACCTGATTTATTGTTGCCCAAGTATCCGCAATTAATTTGGCTACTTTTGCACCATCGGGTACGCAACGTATCATGGGTTCGGGATGGGCTAACTTCCAGGCACGGGCATGTGGCCACAAATGCAAGAACGGGATTTTGTCGTCTGCATTGAGCTTGATGGGGATATCCGCACTACCGTCTGGATAAATATGAATGCCTGCTTGAGTCAAACGTTTGAGGGGTAAATTAAATGTAATGGTTAGCACAATCCCAATACGCATTACAAGACGCCGATTGGTTAAGGTGTACATCGTTGCATTTACCGACCAATAGGTGAGCAAGGCCAACAAAGTCAATGCACAGAGAGACAGCCCCAAAGCCCAAGCAAAGCCAGGCCATTCTTCAACCCAGCCGCCTGCAGATCGACTAATTGCGATGGCCTTGAGAACGACCAAAGCAGAAAAGTAAAGTGCGAACCATTGCAAATGTGCCGCGTGCAGTGCAAATGATTTGAGGTCCGGCTTTCCTTGCCAAAGAATGCGCTCATCCTGAGGCAAAGGCTCCGGTAATCCGGGCTGTGCCTCGAACTCATGCTCAGGAGATTGGTAGATGGTACTCATTCCCATTACACCAATGGCTCACTGCGCTCAGGAGTGGCATACAAGGTACCTGCCCCAAAGTACGCCATGATTTTTTCTTCTTCGAGCAAGGTAATCTGTTCCATGCTCTTCGTAGCTGGTACTTTTGCAAAATGCTTACCTAGCACCGCTTTTACAGACACCTGATTGCGGCCCACACGGGCAAAGTTCATGGGTAACAGCACGCGATGCGCACCTGCTTCAGGGGTGGTCTCGAGCTCTAAATACCGAATCATCATCTCAAGTCGATCAACCCAAATCTCTTTAATGGTTCCACCACGGACGCCGTCGGCACCCACTACATTCAGACCGCGCGGATCAATATCTTGCCTAGCCACACTAAAGTCATTTAGTAAACGCATCGGCACGATGCGAGGGCCACCTTCTGGCATATGATCGGGCACATCAGCACGATTGGCATACGCACCTGGGCCAATTCCATCGACCATTGGGTTGCCAGTTGGCTCAATCGGTGCGCCATTCATTCCATTGGCCGGTCTCGCAGCCAAACGCTCTAAAGGCTCATCACGGGGGACTGTGACATCGCCACCGAATTGGGTCTTAAAGGTTTTTGGCTTGGGCATCGCCGCAATTCCTTCGGCACGACGCACCTTACCAGCTTGATCGTACTCAAGAGGAAATCCCTCGCGTTTACTCTCAATGGTGAGGTAATAAACTAAGATGGCAAAGAAAACCCAAAATGCATATAAGGCTAATTGCGCGACATCCACGTATTGTGTAATTGCTCCAGTTCCCATAACGTACTCCCCTCTTTAACAATGAATTAGCTTGGAAACTCTGCTAATCCAAACTTCGAATCTGACAGCGCTGGCTTTGGACGTTTCATCATGACCAAAGGACCAATCGCAACTAAGGTTGCAAACAACAAAAACAGTTCAATGTGATACACAAAGCTATACCCCGTTCCAGGTGAGACCAAAACGGACCCGAGCGACCCAGATACGGCTAAGGTCGAAACCACATCCCGAATCACCCCACCGAGTCCAATCGCTAGACCAGCTGCGCTAGCGCTCACTGCACCCCAGGCACCAATAACCAGACCATTCATGCCTAAGGAATCAAAACTCATGGCAGTTGCGAGGGTGCTAACGGCAAACAATCCCCCACCAAAACCAATTAAGAATGCGCCGACCCGAAATAAATTAGGCGCCAGTAATGGCTCAGAGAAGATGACGCAAGTAAAGGCAAAGATCCCGCAGAGAGCTCCAATCGCAGCTAAGCGATGTGAGTCAATTTGACGATTTAAGACCTTGGCAGCCACCATAAATGCCAATAAAGCCCCGATCGAGGTCAGGCCTGTTAACAAGGTGGTGGCGCTCACTGACAAGTGAAGCACTTCGGCTCCATAGGGCTCTAAGATGATATCTTGCATGCTAAAGGCTGCGGTTCCCATCCCTAGCGCAACTAAAAATCGAATCACTTTGTCTTGCTTGGCAAATTGATTCCAAGACTCTTTAAACCGAGTCATCGGCTCTTGATTGAGTTGCTCCTTGGTCTTCGGTTGTCGTGCCTCTTGTTTCCAAAGGGCCATCAGATTAAGCACCATCGTGAGAGCAGCTGCACCCTGCACCACTTGGATTAAGCGCAGTGGTGAAAAATTACTCAGCAACAGTCCAAACAGCACACTACTGAAAACCATACCCACTAAGAACATCACATACATCAGAGCCACAACCCGTGGGCGGGATGCTGGGGTTGCCAAATCCGATGCGAGCGCTAAGCCTGCAGTTTGGGTAATTTGCATCCCAGCGCCTACCAACAAAAATGCCAGTGCTGCTGCAATGTAACTAAACCAATGAGGCCAATTGGAATCGCCAGACAATAAAATTAAGGAGAATGGCATGATGGCAAGGCCGCCAAATTGCAACCAACTTCCTAACCAAATATAGGGAACGCGCTTCCATCCTAAGAACGAGCGGTGGTGATCACTTTTAAATCCCACCAGTGCGCGAAATGGAGAAAACAATAACGGTAGGGCTACCATCAGCGCAACCAGGCTTGCAGGCACTCCCATCTCCACAATCATGACGCGATTGAGGGTACCAATCAGCATCACCGTCGCCATACCCACCGATACTTGGAACAATGCCAAACGTAACCATTTACTTAATGGCAAATTCTTGGTTGCCACATCGGAGAATGGCATGAACCGTGGCGAGATCCGGCGCCAGGCTGAGAAAAGATTGAGGTTCATCACTCGCATCATCGACTTAGCACCATCGCCTGTGAAATGTAAAACCCGCGCGCAATCTTTTGGGTCGCATCAATTTTCCAACCGGTCAGATCGGCCTCGTGTGTGATTAACTTCGCGAGGGTTTGCTCAGCAACAGGCTCGATAAAAGGTGCGCGATCACCACGTGGAAATAAACGTCCTACGGCAATCATGGTTGATAAAAAAGGGTTCTTGGGCGCAAAGGTGAATGCAATGCGTTGCCGAGTCCGTTGTGCAAGTCCTGCAAGTGCCTTCGTAATATCACGGCGATGGTAATGAATCATGGAATCCATACAAACCACATGATCAAAGTCTCCCAAAGAGGGATCTAACATATCACCAGCAAAAAACTCGATCGATCCCCGACCCAAGTCGGTTGGTAAACGCTCGCGTGCTAAGTCAATTAAGGTTGGCGAGATATCGGTTGCCATCACCTGCGCACCGCGCTTGGCTAACTCGACAGCAAGCGCACCAGTCCCACAACCTGCATCCAGAACGCGTTGTCCATGGAGGTCAGTAGGCAAATAACCTAGCAGGACATTACGCATCTCATCGCGCCCAGCCCGCACGGTTTTACGAATACCGCTCACCGGTGCAGTGGACGTTAATTTCGCCCAAGCGTCAAACGCAGTCCGATCAAAGTACTGCTGCAACTGACTGCGTTTTTCGAGATAGGAATGGTCTTGCATGCTAGTGCCCTAATTAATCAAATCCCAAAAGATCAAAAATGTCACGGTCTTTCATTGGCACCGCTGGCAAAGGATCTGAGCCCGCCCACAGAGCCGCTGCTAAACGCAAATACTCTTGCTGCACTTTGTCAAGCTCTGGCGACTGCTCCATTTCAAAGAGCGTTGATTTCTTTAAGCGGCTTCGACGGATCACATCCAGATCTGGAAAGTGCGCCATCGTTTTGAGACCCACTTTTTCATTAAATTTATCAATCTGATCCGTACCAGCACTGCGATTGGCAATCACACCACCTAAGCGTACGTTATAGTTTTTAGCTTTGGCGCCAATCGCCTGCACAATACGATTCATCGCAAAGATGGAATCAAAATCATTTGCCGTGACGATGAGAGCTCGATCAGCATGTTGTAAGGGTGCTGCGAAGCCGCCGCACACTACATCACCTAAGACATCAAAAATCACCACATCGGTGTCATCGAGCAAGTGGTGTTCTTTAAGTAATTTCACGGTCTGCCCTACGACATATCCACCGCAGCCAGTCCCTGCTGGAGGGCCGCCAGCCTCTACACACATCACACCGTTATAGCCTTCGTAGACAAAGTCTTCGACGCGCAACTCTTCCGAATGAAAATCGACCTTCTCCAAAACATCAATCACCGTTGGCATTAATTTTTTGGTGAGAGTGAAGGTTGAATCATGTTTAGGATCGCAGCCAATCTGGATCACACGCTTTCCTAACTTAGAGAAGGCTACTGAGAGATTCGAGGAGGTGGTGCTCTTACCAATTCCACCTTTGCCATAAACTGCAAAGACCTTCGCTTTCCCAATCTTTAAATTGGGGTCGAGTTGGACTTGAACACTGCCCTCCCCGTCAGCTCGTCGTGATTTCATATCACTTACGGGAATATTGACTACGTTCATAACATCGCTCCAGTGCGCTTAGCGTCCAAAATGGGCTTTTGCGTCATACAAAGTTTCTAAAGAAATCGTTGGTAAACCGCGCTCAATGGCAAAGCGCTCGGTGTTGCGTTTTGCTTTACCGCGTACAAAGAATGGAATCTTGTTGAGCTCTTTTTGTGCTTCTGGCTCCCACACACTCTCGGTCACTGGGGCGCCATTAGCGACTGCAACCTCCGGAATCGGCGTAGGCTCGGTGGCGACATTGGCCTCATTCGCGGGGGTGCGCTGATGTCCATGACCTAGGTGTGACGGTACGGCGCCATCATGGAACTCAAAGTCTTCACGGAACATACCAATCAAGTGCTCTTCTAAGCCCATCATTAATGGATGGACCCAGGTATCAAAGAGAACATTGGCTCCCTCAAACCCCATTTGCGGTGAATAACGTGCCGGGAAGTCCTGCACATGAATAGGGGCTGAGATCACGGCACATGGAATCTTCAGTCGTTTCGCAATATGGCGCTCCATCTGACTTCCAAGGATCAACTCGGGCTGTAGTTCGGTAATGCGCTGCTCAACTTCCAGATAGTCATCCGTGATTAATGCTTCAATACCATATTGAGTCGCCGCTTCTCTTACTTCGCGGGCCAGTTCTCGACTGTAGGTGCCAAGACCAACGACCTGGAAGCCCATTTCTTGCGACGCAACTTTTGCAGCAGCAATCGCGTGCGTTGCATCACCAAAGATGAAGACGCGTTTATTGGTTAAATAGGTTGAGTCGACTGATAAGGCATACCAGCGAGCGCGTGAGCGTTTAGTCAGCTCATCGATATCGCAATGGATCTGCGCAATGGCACACACCTCCTCGATGAAAGCGCGCGTTGCATTCAATCCGATGGGGATAGTTTTGGTACTGGGTTGACCAAAGTTTTTACTCAGCCACTGGGCTGCACTATTGGCCACTTCTGGATAGAGAACTACGTTGAAGTCTGCCTCATGCAAGCGCGCAATATCCTCAGGCTTCGCCCCCAAGGGTGCAATGACGTTCACTCGAACGCCAATCTGTCGCAGCAGCTTCCGAATCTCAACCAAATCATCGCGATGCCGAAATCCTAATGCGGTTGGCCCCAAGATATTGCAACTCGGTGGCAATCCAGCAACCCGCGGTTTGCGTTTCTCCCCAGGAGGTAAAACATAGTCTTTACCTAGCAAGCGCACCATTTGATAAAAGGTCTCTGCAGCGCCCCAGTTCTCTTTCTTTTGGTAGGCCGGTAGTTCCAAGGGTAATACAGGAACTGGTAGATGCAATGCAGCCGCTAAACCGCCTGGGTCATCCTGAATTAATTCAGCGGTGCATGATGCGCCCACCATGAGTAAGTCCGGCTTAAAGCGTGCATAGGCAGAACGTGCTGCATCCTTGAACAACTCAGCAGTATCGCCTCCTAGGTCACGCGCCTGAAATGTCGTGTAGGTCACCGGTGGGCGTTTATTCATCCGCTCGATCATGGTGAACAGCAAATCAGCGTAGGTGTCCCCTTGCGGTGCATGCAAGACGTAATGCACGCCCTCCATTGCCGTTGCGATGCGCATGGCGCCAATATGAGGCGGTCCTTCGTAAGTCCAGAGCGTTAATTTCATGACCTCTCCTAAGCCGCCAATTTAGTTCTGCGCACCAATGGCCGCGCAAAGAGTTCGGCCAGATCAGCCGCTTGATCAAATCCTTGAATCGGCGTGAACACTAATTCAATCGACCACTTCGTAGTCAGCCCTTCAGCCTCGAGCGGATTTGCTAAACCCAAGCCACAAACCACCATATCAGGGCGGTAACTGCGGCAGCGATCCAATTGCTTCTCAACGTCCTGCCCCTCGGACAAGCTCACTTCGGTTGGTAGCAATGCCAGCTCCTCTGCCAAATGTTGGCGATGGATATAGGGCATCCCGATTTCAGTCAGCCGCATGCCAAGTTCGCGATGCAAGAATCGGGCCAGTGGGATTTCTAATTGCGAGTCTGGAAAGAAAAAGATTGAACGGCCATTGAGCACTTGCCGTTGGCGCTCGAGTGCCAAGTTTGCACGTTGGCGCTTGGGTGCGATTACTCTTTCAAAATGATTGGGATCGATTTCAAATGCCTTTGCTGCGGCTGCAAACCACGCTTCAGTCCCCTCGACGCCGAGTGGGAATGGCGCTGGAATCCGCTTGGCGCCCATATCATCGAGTACACGGGCAGTATCCGTTAAAAAGGGTTGTACGAGTAAGTAGCGGGTATTCGGACCAAGGCGGGGAATATCACCCGATCGTCTTGGTGGAAAGAATGCATACGATCCAATTCCTAGCTCATTGAAGATGCGGGAGAACTGGTCCTCCACAATATCGGCTAAGCAACCAACGATCAATAAGTCCACTTCCCCTTGCGTTGAATGATGTTGTGCATGCTGCGGAATTTCGTTGGCAAGCGCGGCAAGGCAAGCATCCTCGCCTTGCGTGAAGGTGGTTTCAATTCCACTACCTGAGTAGTTGAGAATACGCACGCGTGGCGTGTAGGTTTTACTTAAACGCTCCGCAGCGCGTGAGAGATCTAGTTTGATCACTTCAGATGGGCATGAGCCCACCAAAAATAGCATTTTGATATCGGGTCTACGGGTAAGTAGTTGATCAACCACACGATCAAGTTCCTCATTGGCATCGGCTAGCCCGGCTAAATCATGATCATCAATAATCGCTGTGGCAAAACGTGGTTCTGCAAAAATCATCACACCCGCAGCAGATTGCACCAAGTGTGCGCAGGTACGAGAGCCAACCACCAAGAAAAATGCATCCTGGATTTTGCGGTGCAGCCAAATGATGCCGGTTAAGCCACAAAATACCTCGCGTTGACCACGTTCTTTTAGGATTGCGCGGTCTGCCGAGTCGCACGCATCGGTTGTGGGCTGCAAGGGGATTACGCGATTCATGCCATCACCTGATCGGATCGTTGACTAGACTCTTGTAAGCGAGCCTGGCGGAGCTTCCAGAGAAACTGTGCGGCATTAATGACATACGCTAGATACGCAGATAAGGCCAACACCATCAGAGCGCGAGGCTCTAAAAAACCAAACGCTAACGCGATTAAGTAAGCGGTATGCAGTGCCAAAACTAGCATGCTAAACACGTCTTCCCAATAAAAAGCAGGGGCAAAAAGATATTTACCAAATACCTCATGC
Source organism: Pseudomonadota bacterium (assembly GCA_041174325.1). Classification (GTDB taxonomy): domain Bacteria; phylum Pseudomonadota; class Gammaproteobacteria; order Burkholderiales; family Burkholderiaceae; genus Polynucleobacter. Next base: position 6,036 of record JBEDHB010000001.1, on the reverse strand, counting down.
TCCCAAATGCTGCCAGTGATCATGATCGTGTAGAGAATCAAGGTCTTGATCACGATCGAGAGATTGGCGGCAGACTCGCCCTGCCCTGTCATTAAAAATCGAATCACGAAATATAGGCTCACCAAGAAAATGACAAATTGCACAGGCGCCAAGATTCCCTGAACCAATGTCCATTTCGAACGATCGCGTCGGATTCGCTCTTCGGGTGTATAAAGGGGCTTAATTTGATTTGCCATGTGCTTTTTTCCTTACGCAGCCTGGCTCCTATATAAAATGTGTAAACCTAAGTTTACGCTTTTTTGTGTAGACAAATCTAAGAATAAACCCTTATAAATGTCAAATTATTTTGACAGTTTAGACTCCTAGTGGTAAACCTTATGGAAATTGGTCAAAAAAGGAAGGTTTTTGACCTGAATTAGCCTATTTTTAGTTGGATTTCTAGAAAGAATTACCTGAAAAAAGTGCTTGGAATGCAATAAATATTGCATCGCAACATATGTAAATGGCTTAGGGGTTAAGAGTGGATCAATTTAATCTACCGAGAAACGGTAATCAGGCACTAGAAGGTAAGGAGGGCCAAACATGGCACAGAAAAGCACGCTTCAATACCCAGATTTCCAAGAAATTGGATACATCCACGCACCATTTGCTTACCAATCTACTGAATAAAACGATCGAGGCACAAATTATTCCTCGCCTCCTCATGCAGCATGGTCAAAATCATCCACATATCGATCCCGTAAATACGGGAGAGCCGATCTCGAGCGATGAGGTTAAGCACTTTGCCGAACTGCTTATTCACAGCTCCAACGATATCTGCCTTGGATTTATTCAATCCTTACGCTTTGATGGTCGCAATTTAAATGAAATTTATCTCGACTTAATTGCACCAGCCGCTAGGCGCTTGGGCTGTTATTGGGAACTGGATGAACACAGTTTTACAACGGTGACCCTTGCCCTCGGTCGAATTCAGCGCATCATGCAAGAACTTAGCCCGGACTTTCGAAATAATGAAAGTGAATACAAAACCCTCTCAGGGAGGGCGTTATTATTTGCAATGCCTAACTCCCAGCACACCATGGGCGTGTTGATGTTGAGCGAATTCTTTATTCAGGCGGGCTGGGATGTCACTACGATAGCCAATCCCTCTGGTGAAGAGATCCTCGCGCTGTGTCGCGAGCAAGCATTTGATATTGTCGGAATCTCGATTTCGTATGAGCTGCAATGGGATGCCATGCAGGATTTAGTTCAAGCAATCCGCAAATGTTCAACCAACTCGCAAATTGGGATTATGGCTGGGGGCGCACTCTTTAATGCCAAACCAGAATTAATGGATCGATGCGCTGCTGACATTTGCACCTTGAGCGCCCCGGATGCAGTAATTGCTGCTGAGAATATCTTAAAATCACGCGTTTAAGAATAATGACTAAAAGACCGAGACCGTGACCAATATCGCCAGCACCGCTCACACCTTCGGGCAACTTAACCCCGAGGAGATTGCACATCTCGTTGAGGCTTCAGCCGATATTTCGCTGACCCTCAATTCAGTAGGTATCATTCAAAGTATTGCGTTTGGCAACCCCGATTTACGAAGCCCCAACCTAGAAAACTGGGTTGGTAAATCCTGGATGGATATGGTGACGATCGAGAGTCGTCCAAAAATCCAAGCGCTCTTAGCAGACGCTAATGAATCCTCTCTCTCACGCTTTCGTCAAATTAATGTTCCGATGTCGGGTGCCAGTGATTTGCCCCTGCTCTGTGCAACATTAAAAATTGGAAGTACGGGGCAGATTATTGCGCTCGCTCGTGATTTACGAGAGATTTCTCTTTTGCAACAACGCTTGGTGGACGCTCAACAAGCGATTGAACGTGATTACACCCGTCTACGCCAACTCGAAACACGTTATCGGGTTTTATTCGAAATGGCCTCCGAGGCGGTATTGGTCCTTGACGCGAATACGTTCAAAATTGTTGAGGCCAACCCACGCGCTGCTGATTTATTGAATGAGTCTATTAAAAAGCTCAATGGTCGTTCCTTAATTGACTATTTTGCCAAGGGTGATCGCATTCAGGCGCAATCCTTACTGAGTAAGGTTGCCTACACCAGCACCGCAGCTGACCTTAGCACTCAGCTTTTAAATGGCCAAGAGGCATTTTTATCAGCTGCCCCATTTCGCAATGAAAATCAATCCTTACTATTAATCACGATAAAGCGCTCTGGAGAGTTCATTGATCGCCAAGATGCCAGCGCACAATCGTTAGTGATCCAAGCGCTGGAGAATGCGCCCGATGGCTTTATCGTGACCAACTCAGCAGGAAAAATATTAACCGCCAATCAAGCGTTCTTACGTTTGATCATGGCTGATAAGCTTGACCAGATCCTTAATGAGCCTCTTGAGCGCTGGCTTGAGCGTTCGAGCGTCGATTTGCGCGTAATGCTCTCCAATCTTCAAGAAAAAGGATCGATAAAGCTATTTGCAACCTCGATTCGAGATTCATTTGGTACCTTACATCCCGTTGAGATTTCTGCCGTATCAGTTTCCTATCCGCATGCCTGCTTAGGGTTTACGATCCGTGAGGTTGGCTCACGCATTCGCTCAAAAATTCAGCCCGAAGAGTCCATTACGCGTTCGAGTGAAGAACTCACGCAACTCGTTGGCCGCTTACCCTTAAAAGAAATTATTAATGAGACAACAGATTTGATTGAACAGCTTTGCATTAAAGCTGCGCTAGATCTCACGCGTGGTAATCGGGTCTCTGCTTCCGAGATGCTAGGTCTCTCACGTCAAAGTCTCTACATTAAATTACGCAAATACAATCTGAGCGATCAAAGCAAAGATAGCGACATCGAGGAATAAGATGTCATCACAGGTAGCGGTCATGAGCTTGGTCAGCATCCAACCGCAAGCCAAGTTCGCTGGCATTGCGCGCCTCATGTTCAATCGATTTAGCTTCTATCGACCGAGTGGCTTACTTTTTCAAAAGCATATGGGCTCCGGCAAAAATGCAGGGTTCTCAGTGAGCCCGAGCGGAACGCATCAAGGTCTATTTAGTCTCTTTGATTCTTTAGAGCATGCGAATGCATTTATTCAGCAATCGCCATTACTCAAGTGGTATCAAGAGCATGCCCAAGAGTTATTTACCGTGAAACTTCGAGCCTATTCTGTAAAAGGTCAATGGTCAGGTCATCAACTGAATAAATCCATTGCACCACCAAGCTCAGGGCCGATCGCCTCACTGACCCGTGCATCAATTAAGCCTACTAAAGCTGTGTCGTTTTGGACTAAAGCGCCTCCTGCTGAAGTGGATTTATTGCATACCGATGGCTGCTTAATCTCTGCGGGTGTTGGGGAGGCGCCAATCCTTCGGCAAGCCACATTTACGATCTGGGAATCGCAAGCCGCCATGGATGCTTATGCTCGCTCTGGTGCGCATTTAGCAGCCATCAAATCGGCCATGCAAGGGCAGTATTTTTCTGAGTCAATGTTTGTACGCTTCCAGCCGTTTGATGCAACCGGCTCATGGAAAGGAAGAACGCTTGCCTAAGTCGCTTGGCAATCAACCGATTGTGGTGATCGGTGGAGGCATCGGTGGTCTAGTGAGCGCTCTAGACCTTGCCTGCGCGGGTCTTGAGGTCATCGTAGTCGAGAAAGAGCAACAGCTCGGGGGCAAGATCCGGCAAATTGACTGTGCCGGTCATGGGGTAGATTCTGGACCAACCGTGTTTACCATGCGTTGGGTCTTTGATGGCATCTTTGAAAATGCAGGCTCACGACTTGAAGATGTTTTACGGATTGAACCTCTCAAAATTTTAGCCCGCCATGCATGGAGCAAATCCGAGCGCTTGGATCTCTTTGCCAATCGTGATGAATCGGCCAAAGCCATTGAGGATTTTGCAGGTGCTGCAGAGGCACGGCGCTTCATTGATTTTTGTGAACAAACCCGCAAACTCTATCGTGCCCTAGAGAAAGCCTATATGTTGTCGCAACGCCCCTCAATGATGGGCATGATGGGTGATTTGGGGCCGACCGGCTCAAAAGCCCTCTATGAAATTGGTCTTTTTAGTGATCTATGGAAAAGTTTAGGTCGTTACTTCAGGGATCCGCGTTTACACCAACTCTTTGGGCGCTATGCCACCTATTGCGGCTCTTCACCTTTTCAGGCGCCTGCGACCCTGATGCTAATCGCTGATGTAGAAATGCAAGGCGTGTGGGCTGTGCAAGGCGGCATGATTGCGATTACACAAGCGCTAACCGATCTAGCGCGTGCCAAAGGGGTACGCTTTATTTGCGGTGTGAACTGCGATGAGATTTTGCAACGAAATCGTAAGATCTCAGGAGTGCGCTTAAGTAATGGAGAGACCATTCAAACGCAAGCGGTTATCTTTAATGGTGATGCCATGGCCCTGCAAACGGGATTACTCGGCGAGGCTAATCGCCAAGCGTCCCCAGTCACCCAAACGACCCGATCCCTATCAGCGATCACGTGGTCCATGTTTGCGAAGCCACAGGGTTTTCCACTGATTCGGCACAATGTATTCTTTGACTCGGACTACGATAGCGAGTTTACGGATATTTTCTATCGCAAACGTTTGCCACAGAAGCCAACGGTCTACATTTGCGCCCAAGATCAAACCGATACCCATCTTTCACATCCGGGCGGAGAGCGACTCTTATGTTTAGTCAACGCTCCAGCCACTGGTGATCACCAACAACCCACACTCTCTGAAATTGAATCATGTCAAGAAAAATCCCTTTCCCTGCTCGAACACTGTGGCCTCAATCTCTCATTGGCGGATGCAACGGTAACGCGTACCACGCCACAGGACTTTCATCGTCTGTTTCCAGCAACGGGTGGGGCTCTGTATGGCCAGGCCAACCACGGCTGGATGGATACCTTTCGTCGGCCAGCGGCCCAAACAGCGATACCGGGTCTTTATCTAGCGGGGGGCAGCGCGCATCCGGGGGCAGGAGTTCCAATGGCGGCTCTATCGGGTCGTATGGCGGCCGCAACTCTGATGGGTCACCTCGGTTTGATCAAGCGGTCGGGTCGGGTGCTTATCTCTGGTGGTACGTCGACGCCTTAAGTGATGATGGCCAGCATGGTCTGGTCATGATTGCATTTGTGGGGAGCGTGTTCTCTCCATACTATGCACTAGCACGTCGTCGCCATGCCCAAGTCAACCCAGAAAATCATTGCGCGATTAATTTAGCCATCTACAGTCCGGGCAATAAACGCTGGACTATGACCGAACGTAGCTCAGCAAGTGTTTCTCGGAATCAAACCGAATTTGTGATTGGGCCTAGTAGCCTGCATTGGAATGGTGATCATTTGCGGGTTGATTTGATGGAGCGCGCCGTTCCCTTTGGTCAACGCGTGGTTGGGCACTTTACGTTATACCCTAAGCAATTATTTAATTTCTCGACCCACCTCGATGATCAGCACAGGCATCGCTGGGGGCCATTAGCCCCTGCTGCCCGTATCGAAGTTGAACTGGAGTCTCCCAACATCAAATGGCAGGGTAATGCTTATTTTGATTCCAACGAGGGCGATGAGCCGATTGCGATTCCATTTAAGGATTGGGATTGGTCACGCGCCCAATTAAGCGGTGAGCGTACTGCCGTCATTTATGATGTGCGCCAACGCAATGGAGTGGAGCGAGTCTTAGGACTCATTTTTACTCCCGATGGTCGCATCGAGCACTTTGACCCTCCTCCTCGCCAAGCCCTACCCAAAACAGGTTGGCGGATTCAGAGGCAAATGCGTAACCCGAAAGATGCCCAACTAAAGATATTGGAAACTCTAGAAGATACGCCTTTTTATGCACGCTCGGTTCTCAGTAGCGAGTTACTTGGTGAGCGGGTGACTTCATTTCATGAGACGCTCGATGTTCCAAGACTCTCATCTTGGGCCGTGCAGTTTATGTTGCCGTGGCGGATGCCGAGAGTTAAATAAATTATATCTTTTGAATAATTTTGGTGAACCAATGATGAATATGCTCAATATCCATTTGTTTCTTATCAAACATATCCATAA